>DASXXY010000302.1:0-18260 GCA_036502805.1 Gaiellales bacterium
AGGCGGCCTCGCGACGCTGCACCTGGACATCGGCTCGAGCCCGGCCACGTACGCGACGAAGCCGGAGACGCAGCCGGTCTCCGTCCCGTCCAAGGTGACGTTCACGCTGACGAAGGTGCGGGCCGCGACGCTCTTCCACTACCGCATCGTGCTCACGGGCAGCGGCATCAGCGTCTACTCGCCGGATCAGACCTTCACGACCGGCCCGCTCGTGCGTCCGGCGCCCGCCGTCGTCGCCGTGCCCGTCATCCGGGGCCCGGCCCGTGCGGCCGCGACGCCGGCCTGCCGGCCCGGCCGCTGGAAGCACGCCTCGTCGTTCGCCTACGCGTGGCTGCGCGACGGGCGCCGCATCGCCGCCGCGACGCTACCGCACTCCATCGTGACGCTCGCCGACCGCGGGCACTTCCTGCGTTGCCGCGTCGAGGCGGGCAACCGCTACCACCGCGCGGCGGCCGCCTCGCGGCCCGTCCGCATCCCGCGCTGAGCGTCGTCAGGGCCGCACGGCGCGCACGCCGCGCACGGCCTCCGCTGCGAGCTCGCGGATCGTGTCGAACTCCCCGGCTGCCACGAGCGCCGGGCGCACCATCCAGCTGCCGCCGCAGGCGACGACCTGGGGGAGGGCGAGGTAGCCGGGCAGCGTCGCGGGCGTGATCGAGCCCGTGGGCACGAACCCGATGTCGCGGTAGGGCCCGCAGAGCGCGCCGATGTAGTCGGCGCCGCCGAGCAGCTCGGCGGGAAAGAGCTTGACCGTGCGGAGCCCGAGCGCGCGCGCGGCCTCGACCTCGCTCGGGGTCGCGACGCCCGGCAGCATCGGCAGCCCGCGCGCGAGGCTCGCCTCGACGACGACGGCGTTCGTGCCCGGTGCGACGGCGAAGTCAGCGCCGGCGGCGAGCGCGCCCTCGAGCTGCTCGAGCGAGAGCACGGTGCCGGCGCCGAGCAGGATCTCGGGACAGGCGGCGCGCACGGCCGCGATGCCGGCCGCCGCCTCCGGGGTGCGCAGCGTGATCTCGATGCAGGGCAGGCCGCCGGCGATCAGCGCTCGGGCCAGCGGCACGGCGTCCTCGGCGCGGGCGAGCTCCACGACCGGCAGCAGGCCGATCGCGCGCAGCCGCGCCACCAGCGCCGTGGTCGCCTGCTCGACTCCACCCATCTCGGCCTCCCCCGTGTCGTCCCGGAACCGGGCTCGTTTGGCGTGATTTATCGTAGCTCTGGATGACGGCTGAAGGATCCCGAGGAACGCGCGTCGAGCGGGCAGCCGCGCTGCTCGCGCGCAGCCGCCGCGACGGGCGACCGTTCGCCGGCTTCGACGACGATCTGCGCCCGCGCGACAGCGCCGAGGCCTATGCGATCCAGGCCGCGCTGCACGCGCTGCTCTCGGCCCGCGGCGACGAGGCCGTCGGCTGGAAGATCGGCTGCACGACCCCGGCGATGCAGGAGTACCTGGGCATCCGCGAGCCGGCGGCCGGCCGCATCCGCGCCGCGAGCGTGCAGGACGGTCCCGGCCGCGTCGTGCGCGCGGGCCTGACCCGGCCCGGCGTCGAGTGCGAGCTCGCCGTGCGCCTCGCAGCCGATCTCGCGGCGCCCTGCGACCGCGAGGCGGCGCGCGCCGCGATCGGCAGCGTGCTGGCCGCGATCGAGATCGTGGACGAGCGCTACGACGACTGGCGCGCGCTCGACGCCGCGACGCTCACGGCCGACGACTTCTTCGGCGCCGGGGCGATCCTCGGGCGCGAGGACGTGCCCTGGCGCGAGCTCGACCTCGGCGCGGTCACGGCGACGATGCGCATCAACGGCGAGGACGTCGGCTCCGGCAGCGGCGCCGACATCCTCGGCGACCCGCTCGAGGCGTTGCTCTGGCTCGTCCACGGCCCGGCGCGCGAGACGGGCCTGCGCGCCGGCTCGATCGTGCTGCTCGGCAGCCTCGTCGTGACGCGCTGGGTGGAGCAGGGGGACGTCGTCACGATCGACAACGTGCCCTTCGGCTCCGTCTCCGTCGAGTTCGTCTGAGCCGGCCTCGCCCTACGCGAGGTCGGGGAAGAGCTCCTGCGTGTGCTGCCCGACCCGCGGCACGCCGTAGCGGATCGCCGCGGGCGTGCGCGAGAACGTGATCGGCGACGCGGGCGTGCGGAACGTCGCCTCGTCGTCGCCCACCGGGACGTCCCACCACATCCCGTTGTGCGTGATCTGCGGGTCGTCCCTGAGCGTGTCGTAGTCCTGCACCGGAGCGCACCAGACGTCGTGCTGCAGCAGGATCTCGATCCAGTGCGCGCTCGTGCCGCCGAGGAAGTGCCCGGAGAGGTGGGCGTAGATCTCGGCGCGCGAGTCGACCATCTTGTCGAGCGTGTCGAACTGCGCCAGGAACGGGAGCGCAAGCGCCTCGGCGAGCACCGGGCAGGGCGTCATCGCGATCGCGATATGCCCGTCGCTCGTCTCGTAGATGCCGAACGGCGCCGTCGCCCAGATGGAGCCGAGATTCTCGACCGCGCGCTCGGGAATCTCGCCGTGGCCGTAGTAGTAGGTCAGCTCCTGCTGCTGCATCGCGACGGCGCAGGAGTAGAGATCGACCTCGATCTTCTGACCCTCGCCGGTCGCCGCGCGGTGCACGAGCGCCGCGAGCACGCCGACCGCGATGTGCAGCGCGGTGTACTGGTCGGCGATGCCGACGCCGAGCGCCGTCGGCGGGTCGTCGCGCCGGCCGCTCAGGAACAGCAGGCCGCTGAGCGCCTGGATCAGCATGTCCTGGCCCGGGCGCTTCTCGTAGGGGCCGGTCTGCCCGTAGCCCGAGGAGGACGCGAAGATGATCGCCGGGTTGGCTGCGCGGAAGTCGTCGTAGCCGAGGCCGAGGCGCGCCATCACGCCGGGTCGGAAGTTCTCGACGACGACGTCGGCGTCCTTCGCGGCCGCGAGGATCGCCGCGCGCACGCGCGGATCCTTGAGGTCGACGCCGACGCTGCGCTTGTTGCGGTTGAAGGCGAGGAACGAGTCCATCTCGCCATGGCTCTTGCCGTTGAGGATGCCCCAATGTCGCATCCACTCGCCCTCGGGGCGCTCGAACTTGATCACGTCGGCGCCGAGGTCGCCGAAGATCTGGGTCGCCATCGGGCCTTGCACGAGCGCCGTGAAGTCGAGCACCCGGATGTCGCTGAGAGGACCTGCCATGTGCGTTCCTACTCCTCGCTCTCGATGTCCCAGCCGACGGTGCCGGCGACGAGGCCGCCGTCGACGAGCACGGTCGCGCCGGTCATCGCGCCGGCCTTGTCGCTCGCCAGGAAGAGCACGACGTTGGCGATGTCGACAGGCTCGATCAGGCGGCCGATGGGGTGCGTGCCCGCGAACTGCGCGAGCGCCGCGTCGGGATCCTCGCTGTTCGCGCGCTGCGCCGCGTCCATCACCATCGGCGTGCGCACCGTGCCCGGCGCGATGGCGCACACGCGGATGCCCTCGCGCGCATGGTCGAGCGCGAGCGCGCGCGTGAATGCGACGACGCCGCCCTTGGATGCGCTGTAGGCGACGGCCGCCTGATGGCTCCAGTAGGCCTGCACGGAGGCGAGGTTGATGATCGCGCCGCCGCCGCGCTTGCGCAGCTCGGGGATCGCGATCTTCGACGACCGGTACATCGCCTTGAGGTTGATGTCGAGGACGTAGTCCCAGTCCTCCTCGGAGAAGCCGGGCAGGAAGCCGTAGCGCACGACGCCCGCGTTGTTGACGAGGATGTCGAGGCCGCCGAACTCCGCGACGAGGCGAGCGGTGGCGTCCGTGAACGTCGCCGCCTCGCGCACGTCGCCCGGAAACGCGCGCGCGCGCCCGCCGGCCGCCGTGATCTCGCCCACGGTCGCCTCGAGCGCCGCGCGGTCGCTGTCGATGAGGCCCACGGCGGCGCCCTCGCGTGCGAACTCGGCTGCGATCGCCGCGCCGATCCCGAGCGCTGCGCCGGTGACCAGCACCACCTTGCCGTCAAACGTCCCGGGCACGCTCAAGCACCTCCACGAAGATCGGATGAAGCGGACGAAGACCCGTCCGGAGGCTACCGGCTGCCCCTCGGTGTCGCGAGCGGTCAGGCATCGGCGAGCGTGAGGACGAGGCGCGCCTCGCGCGTCGCGCCGGCGGCGAGCGCGAGCGGGACGCCGCCCTGGGCGCGGGCGCGGGCGATGCCCTGCCCGGGGAACGTCGTGTTGGGCTCGATCGCCGTCGTGTACAGCCGCCCGAACCAGGGGTAGCCGGGCGACGCGGCGAGCTCCTGCCAGAACCACGCGCTCGGAAACAGCTCGAGCGGCCACGCGAGGGTTGCCGCCAGGCCGAGGCGGGCGTTCGCGATCGTGTACTCGCCGCGCTCGAACCCGGTCAGGTAGCCGAGCACCGCGCGCGCCTCGGCGGCGGGGGGGATCACGGAGAGGTCGATCGTCCCGCCGTCCGCCAGCGCGGCGTGCGGCCAGTGCGAGCGCGCGCCCGGCGCGAGCCCTGCACCCGGGGCGCGGCTGTCGGCGACGAACGTGCGCGCGCTGGTCGTGATCACGGCACCGGGCTCGATCAGCGGCACGCCGAAGGCGGGGTGGTGGCCCCACATCACGTCGATCGGAGCGTCGCCCGCGTTGCGCACGCGCTCGACGATCTCGAGCGCGCGGCCCACCAGGCGCAGGTCGCGCTCGAGCTCGAGCGGCGCGGAGACGAGCGCCGTGGCGAGGCTCGCCGAGTCGGCTCCGTGCCGCTCGACGCGCCAGGGTGCGATGCCGGCCTCGCCGTGGAATCCCCACTCGATCCCGTGACCGTCGTCGACGGCGTCGCCGCCGTTCGGCAGCAGCACCTGCCAGCCGCCGGAGTAGGCCTCGAGCCAGCGCTCGAACGAGCTCGACGCGGCCACCGGCGGCCGGCCGAAGCCCCAGGGCGTGCGCAGCATCACGTCGACGCCCGTGCGGCTGTCGACGACCTCGACGATGTCGCAGCCCTTCTCCGGCAGCAGCGCGACCGCGAGCTCGCCGTTGCCGAGCTCGAGCGCCGCCCATGGCCCGCGCGCCGCTCGCTCAGGCATGCATGCCGGCCAGGGACCGCCGGTAGAGAGCGTCCAGGCGGTCGAGCAGCTCGCCAGGGTCGCCGCCGCCGTTGCGCAAGAACTCCCAGGTGACGTCGCCGCCCTCGTTCTGGACGATCAGCTGGCCGTCGTAGCGCGGGCGCAGGTACCCGGCGTCGAGACCCGGCAGCGTGGCGCGGAAGAAGTCGTGCGCCAGCCCGTTGACGACGGGATCGAGCCAGGCGGAGCGATGGCCCGGCTGCCCGCCCGCCTCCGCGTAGAGGCCCCGCTGCACCTCGGGCGAGGCGATGTGCGCGGCATACGCGCAGGCCGCCTCGCGTTGCTGCGAGTGCGCCGAGATGCCGATCCCCGCGCCGCCGATCACGCCGCCGCGCGGACCGTGGCCGGACGAGGGCACGCCGCGGAACGCGATCAGCGACTTCCGGAACCCCGGGCGGCTGTAGTTGGAGTAGTTGAAGAGGATCGGGCAGGCGACGACGTCGTCGTTCGCGGCCATGTGGTCGAGCAGCCGGATCGGGTTCCACTCGAAGGCCTTGGGGTGCGACATCTCGACGAGCCGCCGGAGCGTCTCGAGGTGCTCCAGGCCGACGTCGCGCGGCAGGATGCGCTCCTCGTCCTGGTAGGGGTCGACGCCGGCGTTCGCCGCGAGCGTCAGCCAGGCCGCGAGCGTGTCGACGGCGATCAGCGGGAGGCTGACGTGCAGGCCCTGCGGCCGCGCACGGCGGTCGAGCTCCCAGATGTCGTCCCAGGTCTCGGGCACGCCGACCCCGAGCCGCTCGAGCAGGTCCGGGCGGTAGGCGCTCGTGTGGCCGGCGGCGTCGATCGCGAGGCCCCAGAGATGCCCGTCCCATTCGTAGCTGGGGTGGCTCGGGCCGACCGAGTTGGCGGCCTGGTCGGCGATGAAGGCGGCGTCGAGGTGCTCGTCGAGCGCCAGGAGCGCGCCGGTCGGGATGATCTCGCCGATGTGCGGGTGGTCGTAGACGAGCATGTCGTAGCGCTGCGCGAGGTCGGGGATCGAGGCATCGGCGAAGCCCTGCAGCGAGCGCACGTCCCACTTGACGCGCACGCCCGTGTCGGCCTCCCAGCGCGCGGCCGTCGCCAGCAGCGGATCGACGCCGCGCTCGTGGCCCCACGTGATGCCCGTCAGTTGGACGTCGGTCATGCGTCTGTGCTCCTGGCCGCCCAGCGCGGCTCGGCGAGGCCGGCCCGCGCGGCATGCGTGAGATGGGCGTTGGCGGTGTAGATGGTCTGCATCGTGACGGGTGGCTTCGTGCCCGCCCGCTGCCCGATCGCGGCGGCGATGTCGGTCGTGGCGACCGGCCCGCGGGCGGCTGCGAGCAGCTCGCGCACCTGGGCGTCGGTCTCGTGGACGAACGCGATGCTGTCGTCGATCACGGCCAGGCCGGCGTCGCGCTCGAGCGGCGCGAAGTGCGCGCCGCAGAGCAGCGCGAAGGGCAGCGCGCGCAGCCGCCGCAGCCCCGCGAGGCAGTCGTCGACGTCGTCGTAGAGCGGCGCGAACACGGTCGCGCCGCTGCTCGACGGGATGCCGTGGCCCTGCACGGCGTCGCCGCTGAAGAGCACGCCAGTGGCGCGCTCGAAGTAGGCGCAGTGGCCGCGCGTATGCCCGCGCGTGCGCACCACCTCGAGGCTGCGGCCACCCGCCTCGAAGACGTCGCCGTCGCGCAGCACGAGGTCGACCGGGAGGTCGCCGCCGCACATGGCGATCTGCGCCTCGCGGATCCCCGAGACGTCGAGCGTGCCGGGGAAGCGGTCCCAGAAGTCGTGCCACTGGCGCTCGACGGTCTCGATCCAGATCGCATCCTCGAGCGGCGCGGCGACCTTGAACGAGGCGTGCGGGCTGAGCCCGGGATGCCCGCCCATGTGGTCGGGGTGGCCGTGCGTGAGCAGGAGCCAGGCGATCTCCTGCGCGCTCACGCCGATGCGCGGCAGGGCATGCGCGAGGACGGCGTCGTAGGTCGACGGCACGCCGCAGTCGACGAGCGTCGCGACGTCGCCGCGGATCAGGTGCGTCCAGAGCGGGGCGTCGGCAACGGCCGGGTAGTCCGTCGGGATGCAGAAGATCCCGTCGGCGATCTCGGTGGGCTCTCCAAACGGCAGCGACACATTCATCCGATCATCCCGATGAAAGCTACCATGGCGCGGTGACTCGGCACCACTGGCTCGGGCTCGACATCGGGACGTCCTCCGCGAAGGCGCTGCTCGTCGGCGACGACGGCGTCGTCGTGGGCCGCGGAGATGCCGCCTACGGGACGTCGCTGACCGCCGGCGGCGGTGCCGAGCAGGATCCCGCCGACTACCTCGATGGCGCGCGGCGCGCGATCGCGGCCTGCGGGGCCGCGGGTCGCGAGATCGCCGGCATCGGCCTCGCCGGCCAGACGCCGACGCTCGTGCTCGTCGGTCACGACGGTCTCGCCGTGAGGCCCGCGCTGACGTGGCAGGACACGCGCGCCGGAGCCGAGGCAGCCGAGCTCGCGGCCGAGCTCGGCGCGAGCGAGCCGCTCTTCGGCACCGAGCTGCCGTGGGCGCCCGCCTACCCTCCCGCGAAGCTCCTGTGGCTCGCGCGCAACGAGCCGGAGGCGCTGGCCGCGACGCGCGTCGCGCTGCAGCCGAAGGACTACGTCGGCCTGCGCCTGACCGGGTCGGCGGTCTCCGACCCCTGGTCGTCGAAGGGCATCGCCCACCTCGACGGCGCGCCCGCGGCCCGTGCCCTCGAGCACGTGGGATGGCCGGACGGCATCGCGCCCGCCGTGGCCCCGGCGTGGTCGCTGCGCGGGCACGTCGGCGCCGCCGCAGCGGCGGCTTTCGGCGTGCCCGCCGGGACGCCTGTGGCGGTCGGCTGGAGCGACGCGCTCGCCGGCATGCTCGCGACGGGAGCGTTCGCCGGCGAGACGGCGTTCGTGCTCACCGGCACCTCGAGCATCGTCGGCGTCTCCACGCGCAGTGCCACCGCGGCCGGCCCCGCGTTGCTCGCGATCCCCGCCTCGTGCGCGCCGCTCCGCGTCGTCTACGGGCCGACGCAGGCGAGCGGGGCATCGCTCGCGTGGCTCGGCAGACTGCTGCGCCTCGACGGCGACGAGCTGCGCGAGCTCGCTGCGCAGCCCGCGCGGGTCGGCCTGGGCGATCCGGTGTTCGTGCCGTACATCGCGGGCGAGCGGGCGCCGATCTGGCGCACGGACGTCGCAGGCGCGTTCTTCGGCCTCGCCGCGCTGCACGGCCCGGCGGATCTCGCGCGCGCCGTGGTGGCCGGCGTCTGTCACAGCGAGCGGCACGTGCTCGCGCTCGCGGAGGCGGCCGTCGGGCGCGCGCCCGAGCTCGTGCGCGTGGGCGGCCGCGGCGTCTCGCAGCCGCCCTGGCGCGACGCGCGACGCGCGACGTTCACGCGCCCGCTGCTGCTGCTCGACGAGCCGGACGCCTCCGCGCTCGGCGCCGCCATGCTCGGCGCAGCGGCTGCCGCCGGCGGTGATCTCGCGGCTGCCGAGCGCCTGCGCTCGGGCGCCGAGCGCGTCGAGGGCGGGTCGGGCTCGGGTGGCTTCGAGCGCTATCTCGCGGCCTCCGTCGCGACGCTCGCGTGGACGGACGCCGCCGAGCCGCTCACTCCGTGAGCCCGGCGTCGGCGCGGAAGCTCGCCTGCGTGAGCGTCCCGTCGTCGCGCTGACGGGCGAAGATCGCGAGGCTCGCCGCGATGCCGTCCGCGAACGCCGTCTTCGGCAGCTCCCCCACGAGCGACTGCAGCGGCGCGTCGTCGAAGTCGAAGCGGCCCGGGACGACCGAGGTGCCGATCTGCAGGCGCCCCTCCGCGGCGGGCTCGGCGGCGGTGATGATGCGCACGGCCTCCGCGACGTCGACGAGATCGCCGTGCAGGTCGAACACGGGCGCGCCGTCGTTCGCGGCGAGCGCCGCGGCGATGAACGCCGCGGCGACGTCGTCGGCGTGCTGGAGGTCGATCCCGCCGCGGAAGGGGATCGTGTACTCGCTCGCGAGCACGGCCGCCTTGAGCGCGTGCGTGATCGCGGCCGACATCCCGCGGTCGCGGTTCGGGCCGTACACGACGCACGGGCGCAGGCCGACGCTGGGCGTCGCGTAGTCGCGCGCGTAGAAGCGCGCCGTCTCCTCGTTGGCGGTCTTGAGCGCGCCGTAGAGCGTGTCGGCCTTGCCCCACGTGCCGTCGTTGCCGTAGACCGCCGACGAGCTCGCGTAGGAGATCCCGCGCACCGTGCCGGCGTGGCGCGCCGCCTCGAGCACGCGCACGGTGCCGACGACGTTGACCTCGGCACCGGCCAGCGGGTCGGCGAACACGTACGGCACCTGGAGCGCGCCCAGGTGGATGATGCGGGTCGTGCCACGCGCGGCCACGAGCTCGCCGATCGCGGACGGCTCGGTCAGGTCGAGGCGCACGTACTCGAGCCGCGCGACCTGCTCGGGCGGCACGATCCGCCCGATCCGCAGCGGCTCCGGCGCGAGGTCGCAGGCGACCACGTCGGCGCCGTCCGCCAGCAGGCGGCGCACGACCCAGGAGCCGATGCACCCTTCGGCTCCGGTCACGAGGTACCGCTCGTCGTTCTGTTCACTCGCCATGGTCGCTCCCATCGGCCCGTTGCGGGCGCTCAAATGTCGTACTTATTCCATCTATCGGTCGGGGTAGACTCTGACCTGCCGATGCTGCTTGGACGCCAGACACTGAGCCAGGCCGTGAGTGCAGCGGTGCTCGAGCGCATCCGCTCGGGCGAGTTCGGCCCGGGCGATCGGCTGCCGACCGAGAAGTCGCTCATGGCCGAGTACGGCGTGGGGCGCAACTCGGTGCGCGAGGCCGTGCAGGCGCTCGTGACGCTCGGGCTGGTCGACGTGCGGCCGGGCCGCGGCGCCACCGTGATCGCGATCGAGAGCGATGCCGTCATGGACGCCGAGACCATCTCGGTGCTGCTCAAGGAGGAGGCCGTCGACGACCTCTACGCGTTCCGGCGGCTGCTCGAGATCGAGATCGCGTCGCGCGCCGCCGCGGTCGCCACGCCCGCCGACCTCGAGGGCATCGCAGCGAGCATCCGCGCATTCGAGTCGGCGCTCGAGCAGGGCCGCCCGATCAGCACGCTCGACGACGAGTTCCACGCCGCCGTGGCGCGCGCCAGCCACAACGCCATCTACGCGACCGTGCTGGACGCGGTCAGCGGGCTGATCGCCAATGCGCGCCGGCTCTCGATGAACGTGCCGTGGGCCTCGCAGACCGCCAAGGTCGAGCACGCGCGGCTCTACGAGGCGATCGCCGCGCACGACTCCGAGGCGGCGGCGGAGATCATGCGGACGCATCTCGACAGCGCGATCGCCGCGATCGAAGAGGGACGGGCGAAGGCCGCCGAGGGCGCCTGACGCGCACGGCGGCTCACGTCGCCGCGAAGCGGTCGACGGCCTCGGCCAGCCCGCGGATGTAGCCGACCGCGAAGAGACGGCCGAGCACGGCGTAGCCGGGCTTGTCGTTGGCCTCGCCGAACAGCGTCGGCACGTGATCGGGCCGCAGCACGCCCGTGTAGCCGATGTCCGCGTACGCACGCAGGCATTCGAGCATGTCCGTCGGGCCGTCGTCGTGGAACGTCTCGACGAAGTGCTCGGGCGTGCCGCGCACGTCGCGGAAGTGCACGAAGTTGATCGCGCCGGCGCCGCCGAGCTCGCGGATCACGGCCGGAAGGTCGTCCGTCATGAGCGCGAAGTTGCCTTGGCACAGCGTGATGCCGTTGCACTCGCTCGGCACGAGCTCGAGCACGCGGTGGAACGCCTCGACCGTGCGCATGATGCGGCCGAGCCCGCGCACGGGCGAGATCGGCGGGTCGTCGGGGTGCAGTGCGAGGCGCACGCCGGCCTGCTCGGCCACGGGCACGACGCGCTTCAGGAAGTACTCGAAGTTCTCCCACAGCGCGGGCTCGGCCGTGAGGTCGGCCTCCGGCCGCGGCGGCGCGGCGCTCATCGCGGCGTGGTCGTACTCGGTCGTCAGCGCGCCGCCGCGGGCGGGCACCGCGATGCCCGTGCGGGCCCAGCTGTAGACCGAGACCCAGTTGTAACAGCAGACCGGCACGCCGGCCGCTCCCATCGCGCGCAGCTGATCGCAGAACGCCTCGATCTGCTCGTCGCGGCCCGTCATGCCGAGCCGCACGCGATCGAGCGGGGGCGTGTCCTCGATCGCCACGAGCTCGAAGCCGGCGTCCTCGTAGAGCGCCTTGAGGCGGTCGATGCCCTTCGCGCCCCAGCACGGCTCGCCGGTCTCGAGGCCGAGCAGCGAGCGCTTGTCGGCGTGCGACTCCTCGTGCAGCCAGCGCGAGCGCTGCTCGCCGGCCTCGAGCAGGCTCACGGCGTGGCGCACGCCGATCTGCTGCAGCAGCGGCCAGAGCGGCTCGCGCTCGGTCGGGTCGAGCAGCTCGGCGATGGTGATCACGGGTCGCCGCTCACGCCGACGGCTCGATCGCGGCGCCCGTGATCCAGCGCACGACGTCCTCGACGGTCGTCGTCTTCGAGTCGAGGTCGGCGACCATGTGGCCGCGCAGCAGGACGACGATGCGATCGCACAGCTCGACGACCTGGCGCAGGTTGTGGCTCACGAGCACGACGCCGACGTCCTGCTTCGCGACCTCCTCGATCAGCGAGCCGATCTTGCGCTGCTCCATCACGGCGAGCGCGGCCGTCGGCTCGTCCAGCAACAGCAGCTTGGAGCCCCAGATCACGGCGCGCGCGACCGCGACGGCCTGGCGCTGGCCGCCCGAGAGCAGGCCGCAGCGCACGGCCACGTCGTCGATCTCGATGCCGAGCGAGTCGAGCGTCTGCTTGGCCTCGCTCGCCATGCCCTGGCGGTCGAGCAGGCGCAGCGCGCTCAGCGGGCCCTCGCGGCGCTTCTCGCGCCCGAGGAAGATGTTGTCGGCGATCGACAGCTCCGTGGCCAGCGCGAGGTCCTGGTACACGACCTCGATGCCGCGCTCGCGCGACTCGCGCGGCGCGTTGAAGCTGACCTCCTCGCCGTCGACGAGCAGCTGGCCCTCGGTCGGCCGCACGGCACCGCAGAGGATCTTCACGAGCGTCGACTTGCCCGCGCCGTTGTCGCCGACGAGGCCGACGACCTCGCCGCGGCGCACGCTGAGGTTGACGTTCTGGAGCGCCGCGACGCTGCCGTAGAAGCGCGAGATGTTGCGCGCCTCGAGCACGGGCGGCTGGGACGTGTTCGCGCTCATCGCTCTGCCCTCCGGACGAGCTGGTCGGTCAGCACGGCGAAGATGAGCAGGCCTCCCTGGACGATGTACTGCGTGTAGACCGAGTACTGGAGCAGTGCGAAGCCGTTCTGCAGGACGCCGAGGATGGCGATCGAGATCAGCGTGCCACGCAGCGTGCCGCGGCCGCCGGCGAGGCTCGCGCCGCCGAGGATGACCGCGGTCACGACCGAGAGCAGGTACGGATCGCCGATCTGCGGCGCCGCCGAGGAGAGCTGCGAGGTCACGATGATGCCCGCGAGCGCGGCGCTCAGCGACATCGCGACGAAGAGGCCGATGCGCAGGCCGTCGGCGCGCACGCCGGCGCGCACCGCCGACTCCGCGCTGTCGCCGACCGCGTAGACGTGGCGGCCGAGCGCGGTCGTGCGCAGCACGTACTGGCCGATGATCCAGACGGCGAGGAAGAAGAAGACGGGCACCGGGATGCGCCAGACGTACGACGAGCCGAGCCAGTCGAAGCCGCTGCCGTCGATGATCACCGTCGTCGAGTCGGAGAGCACGTAGGCGACGCCGAGCACGATCGAGTACATGCCGAGCGTCACGACGAGCGAGTTGATGCGCAGCCACACCGTCAGCACGCCGTTCACGCCGCCGATCGCGGCGGCCAGGAAGAGGCTGATGACGACGGCGATCCAGACGTTCATGCCGTTGCCGACGAGCGATCCGATCACGACCGAGGTCAGCGCCATCACGCTGCCGATCGAGATGTCGATCTCGCCGGAGATGATCAGCATCGTCTCGACGACGGCCATGATGCCGAGGATGCTGACGACGGCCGCGGCCGTGAAGAGGTTGTCGACCGACATGAAGTACGGCGACGACCACCACATGATCAGGATCACGCCCGCGAGGATCAGCAGCAGGCCCTGACCCTGCAGGCGTTCGGCGAACCGTCGCCTGCGCTCGAGTTGCCGCTTGCGGCGATCGCCCAGGTCCTGGTCTGCGGCGATCTCCGCCTGCGTGGCCAGCGTCGGCTCAGCCATCAGTGCTCCGTCCCGGAAGTCGCGTGCTCGTGAGTGTGCCGCCCGGCCGTCCCGGGGGCGGCGCGGCGGAGCCGCTCGTGTCGGGTCGAAGCATGTGCGGAACGCCGCGTCGTCCCCAGGACGGGCGGGCGGTGCAGACGCGACGTGCGACTTCCGGGACGGAGCACTAGGACGCCACCATGGAGGGATCCGATCGGTCGTTCGTTGCTCGGGACTCGGCGCGCGTGCGCCGGACGTGCGTGTGGGGCGGGCGGGGGATCCCCGCCCGCCCCACATGGGTGCTGCCCCTGGGAGGCGACACCGGTCGTGGCTACTTGCAGCCCGTCTCCTTGGAGGCGGCCGTGACCTGCTTGCCCTTGATGCCGACGACCTTCGGGAAGGTCGTGCCGTTGATCTGCGAGAGGATCACGGCGAGCGCGGACGAGCCCCAGACCTCGGGGAGCAGGTAGAGCGCGCCGACGTAGTGGGTGCGGTCGGCGCAGACCTGCTGGAGGCCGAACGGATCGCCGCCGAAGGAGTTGACGAGGTAGTTCTTGATGTTCCGGGTCTTGGCGGCCTTGTACATGCCGTGCACGACCTCGTCGTTGACGCCCGTCATGAGGACGACGCCGTCGGAGGGGATGCGCGAGAGCGCGGAGACGGCGTTGTTGTAGGTGCCGGTCTCGGTGCCGTCGCTCTTGACCTGGATGATGTGGTCGCTCGGGAGCTTCGGGAACTCCTTCTTGATGCCGGCGACGGCGCCGTTGTAGCGCTGCATGATGATGGCGCCGGCCGAGGGCTCGGCGGCGACGACGGCGTAGGGCATCTGGCCCGCGAAGCGCTTCTTGCTGATCACGCCGAGGTACTGGCCGGCGATCACGGACGCGCCGTAGTTGTCGGCGCCCACCGAGGGCGAGCCGGGGAGGTCGGCGCCGACGATCGCGACGCCCGGGATCTTGGCCGACTTGAGGCCCTTCGCGATCGCAGGCTGGAACGGCGCGAGCACCTGGAAGTCGACGAAGCCGTCGATCTTCTGGTTGACCAGGGTCTTCAGGTTGGCGACGGCGACGGGGCCGTTGAGGTTGTCGACCGTCGTCACGATCGTGACGCAGCCGAGCTTCTTGGCGGCGTCCTTGAGGCCCTTGGAGACGAGGTTCGCGAACGGCTGCGTGCCCGAGAACACGTCGTAGCCGATCTTGTAGCTGTCCTTCTTGCACAGCGCCTTCGTCGGCACTGGCACGCCGGCCGACGCCGGGGCGGTTGCCACGACGAGGGTGAGCGCGGACGCGAGAAGCGCAGCTGCGGCCATCCGAGACCACCTGCGGCGCGTGCGAGCTCCCGCTTCGCGCTCGCGCTCTGTCGTGCACGGAACCAGCATCGGATCCTCCTACAATAGGTGTGCCTAGTAGGGAAGGTAGGATGAATCATCGGGCGCGCGACGTCAAGACCGACCCGCGACCGACCGAAGCAATCAGTCGTACTCACTGGGACGGAAGGGAACGCGAATCGATGGGGGCCGCAGAGCCAGCCGAGGATGTCGTCCGCTATGAGGAGCGCGGCCGCGTGGCGTGGATCACGCTCGACCGGCCGGACAAGCTGAATGCGCTGAACCGCACCGTGTTCGTGCAGCTCGGCCGCGCACTCGACCGGCTCGAGGCCAGTGAGCAAGCCGTCGTCGGCGTGCTCAGCGGCGAGGGCCGCGCCTTCGCCGCCGGCGCGGACATCCAGGATTACGTCGGCATCTCGGTGCACGACTACCGCGCGTTCATGGACATCGGGCGAGCCGTCACGGACCGCATCGCGTCCCTGCGCAGGCCCGTGATCGCGGCCGTGCGCGGCTTCGCGCTGGGTGGGGGGTTCGAGCTCGTGCTCGCCTGCGACCTCGTCGTCGCCGCCGACAACGCGCGCTTCGGCCTGCCCGAGACGAGGCTCGGCCTCGTGCCGGGCGGCGGCGGCACGCAGCGGCTGCCGCGGCTCGTCGGGCGCATGCGCGCGACCGAGCTGATGATCACCGGGCGCTTCCTGACAGCGGAGGAGGCTCAGGCCTGGGGGATCGTCAATCAGGTCGTGGCGAAGGACGAGCTGCTCGCGGCCGCCGAGGCGCTCGCAGCCGCGGTCGCCGCGCAGGCGCCGGGCGCCGTCTCCACGATCAAGCGCATCGTGCGCGAGGGCGCCGACGCGCCGCTGCCGACCGCGCTCTCGCTCGAGCAGGACGCGACCGCTCGCCTGATCACGAGCGACGACGCGCTCGAGGGCATCGCGGCCTTCATCGAGAAGCGGCCGCCGAGCTTCGGGAGTGGCGCGTGACCGTGTCCGCGGAGTACAGCGAGCGCGGCCGCGCGATCTACGGCCCGACACCGCCTGGCCAGGCGGTGCCCTGCCGTCGCACCTCGCCGCTCTCCGAGCAGGAGCGCGCGACCGTCGTCGAGCTGATCGCTGCGGGCCGCGAGGGGCGCCACTCCGTCGCGCTGCCCGAGCAGCTGCAGACGCGCGACTGGGAGTCGGTCACGCTCGTCGCGCTGGAGCTCGACCTGCGCCTCGGCTGGGATCCGATCGGCTGGAAGATCGGCGCCGCCAGCAACGAGATCCGCGAGTCCGAGGGCCTGCCGGGCGCTGCGCCCGGCCGCATCTACCGCTCGACCGTCTTCGCGAGCCCGGCGAGCCTCGCGCCGGAGCTGTTCATCAACTACCGCAACGTCGAATGCGAGTTCGCGTTCCGGCTCGCGACGAGCCTGCCGGCGCGCGCCGAGGAGTACGGCGAGGACGAGGTCGCGGCGGCGATCGACTGCCTGCTGCCGACGCTCGAGATCGGCGACACCGTGTTCGACGACTGGTACGGCTCGAGCGCGTTCTTCGGCTCGTGCCTCGATAACGGCGGCGGGGCCGCGCTCGTCTGCGGCGACCCCGTCGCCGACTGGCGGGGCCTCGATCTCCCCGACGCGCGCATCCAGATCAGCCTCAACGGGCAGCGCATCAACGAGGGCTACGGACGGGCCGCGATGGGCCACCCGCTGACGTCGCTGACGTGGCTCGTGAACTGGCTCTCCGGGCACGGCCGTAGCCTCGATGCGGGTGAGATCGTGAGCACGGGGACGTGCACCGGGCACTGCTTCTGCCTCCCCGGCGACACCGTCTCCGTCGACTTCGGCCCGCTCGGCGTGCTCGTCGCGACGTTCGAGTAAGCCGCCGCGTTCGACGCAACATGCGGTGCCAGGCCTGCAACACGGGGGTCAGGCCCGCACGTTGCGGGTCAGACCCCCGTGTTGCACCTACCGTGCGCTGCCATGGAGATCTCCTGGCGCGGCCGCATCACGAGTCGCGAGCTCAACGTCCTGCACGCCGAGTGCTTCGGCGGGCGGATCTACGCCGACGACGAGTGGGACTGGGCGGCGCTCTGCGCCCGGCACAGCCTCGGGTGGGCCTGCGCGCGCGAGGGCGAGGAGCTCGCCGGCTTCGCGAACGTGCTCTGGGACGGCGCCGCGCATGCGTGGCTCCAGGACGTCATGGTCGCTCCGGCCGCGCGTCACGGCGGGCTCGGGGCGCGGCTCGTCGAGCTCGCGCGCGACCGCGCGCTCGAGGCGGGCTGTGAGTGGCTCCACGTCGACTTCGCGCCGGCGCTGGCACCGTTCTACCTCGGCGCGTGCGGCTTCGAGCCCGCGCATGCGGGGCTCATGCGGCTCGCACCGTGAGCCGCGGCGCGTGCTCGGCGCCGGCGATGGTCGCAGCGCGTGAACAGCCGCACGCCCGGTGCACTCAGCCCGGATCCGCGCGCTCGGCCGGCAGCTCGGGGGCGACGAGGCCGCTCTCGTAGGCGACGACGACCGCCTGGACGCGATCGCGCAGCCCGAGCTTCGCGAGCAGGTGGGCGACGTGCGTCTTGACGGTGTTCTCCCCGAGCACGAGCTGCGCGGCGATCTCGGCGTTCGAGAGGCCGCGCGCGAGCAGGCGCAGCACGTCGAGCTCGCGCGCGGTGAGCTCTGCGAGCGCCTTCGGCGTCCCGCCCGGACGCGGCTGCGCGGCGCGCGCGAACTGCTCGATCAGCCGGCGCGTGACCGAGGGCGCGATCAGCGCATCGCCCGCGGCCGCGACGCGGACGGCGTCGAGCAGGCGGCTCGCGGGCGCATCCTTGAGCAGGAACCCGCTCGCCCCGATGCGCAGCGCCTCGTAGACGTAGTGCCCGACGTCGAACGTCGTCAGCATCACGACGGCGGTCGCGAGCTCGGGGTCGCCGATGATCTCCTCGGCCGCGCGCAGGCCGTCGAGCTCCGGCATGCGGATGTCCATGAGCACGACGTCGGGTGCGCGCGAGCGTGCCAGCGCGACGGCGCTGCGGCCGTCGGCCGCCTCGCCGACGACGCGGATGTCGGGCTCCGCGTCGAGGATCACGCGGAAGCCCGTGCGCACGAGCAGCTGGTCGTCGGCGATCAGGACGGTGATCCGCGGCGGGGCAGCCGGATCGGGCGCGGCTGCCGGCGCCGCTTCCCAGAGCACGCGCACGGCGCCGAGCGGCGCCCTGATGCCGGGCAGGCGGAGCGCGCCCGCGGGCTCCATGACGGCCTCGACGCGCGGCGCCGCGATGTGCCGAACGGCCTCGGAGACGAGGATCTCGGCGTCGCCGGCGGCGGCGCACAGGCCCGTCGCGACGGCCACCGGCAGCCCGTGCAGAGCCTCGCCGCCGGCCGGGGGCTCGCCTGCGTCCACGCCGATGCGCAGGTCTCCGCCGGCCGCAGCGGGCGAGCGCTGCATGGCGAGCGCACAGCGCACGGCGGCCGCCGCGCTCCCGAAGCTCGCGGTGAGGCCCGCGCCGGACGATCGCAGCTCGCGCCCGCCGTGCTCGCCGACATGCGCGCGCAGCACTGCGAGCGACCCGCGGGCGTGCGAGTTGGCGGCGTCCGTCGCGTGTGCCGACGGCGACAGCGCGCTCTCGCTCTCGGCGACCAGGATGCTGACGAAGGCCTCGTCCACGACGTCATCATCGCGCGTCGGCGCGGGCGCGCGTCATCCGGCCGG
>DASXXY010000303.1:0-1760 GCA_036502805.1 Gaiellales bacterium
CGAGCTCGCAGCGGGCGAGATCGAGCCGCGCCGGCTCGGCCTGTGCTGGCCCTCGAGCCGCTCTCGCTCGACGGCCGCGTGCGCGTTCGTCGACATCGCTGTCGAGGTCTGCGCGGGCGATCTCGCGCTCTCTGCATAGGATCCGCCGGTGCCACGCGACTACTACGAGGTGCTCGAGCTCGAGCGCGACTGCAGCGAGGCCGACGTCAAGCGCGCGTTCCGGCGGCTGGCGCGCGAGCTGCATCCCGACGTGAACGACGCCCCCGACGCCGAGGAGCGCTTCAAGGAGGTCGCGCAGGCCTACGAGGTGCTCTCCGACGGCGAGACCCGCGCCCGCTACGACCGCTTCGGCCACGACGGCATGGCGGGCCAGCAGTTCCACACCGAGCAGTTCATGGACTTCGGGAACCTCGGCGACCTGCTCGGCTCGCTGTTCGGGCGCGGCGACCCGTTCGCGAGCCGCGGCCCGGCCGCCGGGCCGGACGCCCAGACCGAGGCCGAGATCACGCTCGAGGAGGCCGCGCTCGGCGCGAAGCTCGAGCTCGACCTCGACCTGGTCTCGACCTGCGACCGCTGCGAGGGCAGCGGGGCCGAGCCCGGCACGGCCGTCTCGACCTGCCCGACCTGTGGCGGCGCGGGCGAGGTGCGCCAGGTCGTCAACTCGGTCTTCGGCCAGATGATGCGCGCCGGCCCGTGCGACACCTGCCGCGGGCGCGGCCAGGTCGTCGAGAAGCCCTGCCACGACTGCCGCGGCCGCGGCCGCCGGGCGATCAAGAGGCACGTCACGGTCGCGGTGCCGGTCGGCGTCGATGACGGCCAGGCCGTGCGCGTCTCGGGCGCCGGGCACGCCGGCGAGCCGGGCGGACGGCCGGGCGACCTGTACGTGCGCCTCTCCGTCAAGCGGGATCCGCGCTTCGCACGCGAGGGCGACGACCTCGTCACCTCCGTCGAGCTGACGCTCGCGCAGGCGGTGCTCGGCACCACGCTGACGGTGCCGACGCTCGAGGGCGAGGCATCGCTCGAGTTCGGCCCGGGCACGCAGCCGGGCGAGGTGCGGACGCTCCGCGGCAAGGGCATGCCGGCGCTGCGCGGCGGCGGCCGCGGCGCGCTGCGGGTGCTCGTCAACGTGCTCGTTCCGAGGCACCTGACGAAGGATCAGAAGGATCTGATGGAGCGCTTCCGCGACTCCGAGAACGAGCGCACGTATCGCGGGGACGGACGCCTCGGCGACGCGATCCGCCGCGCGTTCTCGTGACGATCCGGGCACTCGCACGGCCGAGCGAGGCAGATCCGCAGGCGATCGAGGAGCTGCGCGTGCGCGCGTACGAGCTGCTGCCGGACGGCTTCGAGGAGCTCGAGCAGGACGGCCGGCTACAAGTCGTCGCCTACGCCGAGTCGGCCGAGGGCCTGCCCGACGAGCTCGGCCCGTGGACGGTCGAGCAGGTCGAGGACGACTGGGCCGACCGCTGGCGCGAGTTCCACCACGGCCGCACGATCGCCGGCCGGCTGTTCGTCGGGCCGCCGTGGGAGCAGCCGCCGGCGGGCATCCCCGCCGTCGTGATCGACCCGGGTCGCGCGTTCGGCACCGGCGGCCACCCGACGACGCTCGCCTCGCTCGAGCTGCTCGCCTCGCTGCCGCCGGGCGGCCCGTTGCTCGACCTCGGCTGCGGCTCGGGCGTGCTCTCGATCGCGGCGCTGCGGCTCGGCTTCGACCCGGTGCTGGCGTGCGACGTCGATCCCGTCTGCATCGAGGTCACGCG
>DASXXY010000304.1:0-3768 GCA_036502805.1 Gaiellales bacterium
GCAACGTCATGCCGGCGCTCGTGGAGTGCAGCGACGCGTACGCGTCGCTCGGCGAGATGTGCGACGTCCTGCGCGGCGTCTGGGGCGTCTACCGCGAGACGCCCGTCTTCTGAGCTGCGCGGCGCCGGTCGCGTCAGGCGACGGCGCGCTGCAGCGACGCCATGACCTGGTCGCAGGCCGCGCTCAGCGCCTTCGCGTGGGCCGGATCCCAGAAGCACGCGAGCGAGTACTCGGTGTGCCCGCGGAACGCGAACGCGTAGCGCGCGCTGCTGCCGCCCGGGCGGGTGTAGTCGTAGATGCGGGCGTTCATGTCGCCGATCTTGCCGGGCTCCGCGAGCCCCTTGGCGGAGAGCTTCTGCGCCGCGGCGATGCGCTCGGCGGCGCGGTCGACCGACTGGTCGAAGCGGTCGGCCGTGAGGCGGCTGCCGCCCGTGCCGATGGCGGAGCCGTCGGCCTGGACGTTGGCCGAGATCGTGTACGTCGCGACGACGACGTAGTTCGCCGCGTCGACGCCCACGGCGGTCGAGAACGTCGGCTTGAGGAGGCCGCCGCTCGGCGGCTTGCGCAGCACGAGCCCGCTCGGGTACGTGAAGCTGACGGGCGCCCCGGCGCGCTGGAACTGGCCCGTCTTCGGCGAGCTGCTGCCGCCGCCGATGAGGAAGTACGCGGCGATGGCGGCCGCGGCCGCGACGAGGGCGCAGGCGCCGAGGATGCGGGGGAGCAGCGAGCGGCTGCGCGGGGCCGACTTGGCCGGCCGCTCGCGCTCGAAGCGCGGCGGGGCGGCGGCGGGCGCCGCGACGGTGGGCTGGTTCGGGGTCTGCAGCAGCGACGGCGCGGGCTGCGGGCCGGTCTCCTGTTCGTCCGCCTCGACCTGCGCCGTGTCCTCGCCCACGACGAGCGGCAGGCCGTCCTGCGTGTCCTCGGCGTCGACGAGCCGGCCGGTGCCCGTGTCCTCGCTCGCGACGTGCGGCGGCTCGTCCTGCGTGTCGTCGGTGATCCACGACTGCTCGCCGGTCGGCAGGTCGGGATCGTCGCCCGCGAGCTCCTCGACGAGGCCGATCGGATCGTCGTGCGGCTCGGACGGGAGGTCGGCGAGCGGCGCGCCGGCCGCGGTCGCCTCGACGTCGGGCGGAGGCGCGGCGGGCTGGACGACGGCCGGGACGGCCTGGGTGGCCTCGCTGTCGGAGGGCGCGAGCGGCGGCGGATCGTCCGCCACGGCCACGGAGCGCATGGACGGCTCGACGGCCGGCGAGACGGCCGGGCCGCCGAACGTCAGCGAGCCGAGCGCCGAGCCGCTCTCGGCGGCGCGCTCGGCCTCGATCGCCTCCATCGCCCCGTTGAGCGCGCTGAGACGGCGCGCAGCCTCTGCGCGCACCGTGTCATTGGCATTCGCGAACCGCTCGGGGGCGAGGATCTGCGTGCTCCGTCGATAGGAGATGCGGATCTCGGCCAGCGAGGCGTCTCGGCGAACGCCGATGATCTCGTACGGGTCGGTACGGTCGGTCACCGAACGGAAAGCGTAGAGGATGGACTGCCTGCCACCCGGCCCCGATGAGGGAGGAGCCGCCTACAATCGGAGCAATGGCAGGCAGGATCCGCGTGGTCATTGCGAAGCCCGGTCTCGATGGCCACGATCGCGGAGCCAAGGTCATCGCCCGGGCGCTTCGCGACGCCGGCATGGAGGTCATCTACACCGGCCTCCATCAGACCCCCGAGCAGATCGTCGAGACGGTCGTCCAGGAGGACGCCGACGTCATCGGCATCTCGATCCTGTCCGGTGCGCACATGACGCTCGTGCCGCGCATCCTGGAGCTGCTGCGCAACGAGGAGGCCGACGACGTGCTCGTGATCGTCGGCGGCACGATCCCGGCGCCCGACGCCGAGGCGCTGCGCGCCCAGGGCGTGGCGATGGTCTTCACGCCGGGCACGTCGACGACCGCGATCGTCGACTACCTGAACGAGCACGCGGCCGCCGGGTGACGTCGATCGACGTCAGCATGCACGGCCGCGTCGCGGTCGTGACCGTGAACCGGCCCGAGGTGCTGAACGCGCTCTCGAGCGAGCTGCTCGAGGAGTTGCTGGCCGCGTTCCGCGGCCTCGCCGACGACGACGAGTGCGGCGTCGCGGTGCTCACGGGCGCCGGCGAGCGCGCGTTCATCGCGGGCGCCGACATCGCCGAGCTGGCGACCAAGACGCCGCTGATGGCGCGCAAGTACTCCGAGCACGGCCAGGATCTCTCGCACCTGCTCGAGACCATGCGCAAGCCCACGATCGCCGCCGTCAACGGCTTCGCGCTCGGCGGCGGCTGCGAGATGGCGCTCGCCTGCGACCTCCGCTTCGCATCGACGACGGCGCGCTTCGGTCAGCCCGAGGTCAACCTCGGCATCATCCCCGGCTGGGGCGGCACGCAGCGCCTCGCGCGCACGACGACGCTCGGGTTCGCGAAGGAGCTCGTGCTCACCGGCCGCATGGTCAAGGCCGAAGAGGCGCTCGAACGCGGCCTCGTGAACGCCGTCTTCGAGCCCGGCGAGCTGATGGAGCGCACGCTCGAGATCGCCCAGGGCATCGCCGCCAAGAGCCCGATCGCGCTGGCCTACGCGAAGGAGGCGACGAACCGCGCGCTGCACGGCGATCTCGGCGCCAACTTCGTGCACGAGGCCGACCTCTTCGCGATCCTGTTCTCGACGGACGACGCGCGCGAGGGCCTCACGGCCTTCACCGAGAAGCGCCCCGCGCGCTTCATCGGCAGCTGACGCGACCGGCCCTCAGGGCTCGATGCGGACGCGCGTCGCGACGAGCGCGCCGCCCGCCTGCGACGTCGCCCAGACGGTCACGCGGAGACCGGGGAGGAGGGCGGCGCTCGTGGCCTTCGCCGTGCCGCTCGCCCGCGCGATCGCGGCGCCGCCCGCGAGCGTCATCATCAGC
The DNA here is from genome assembly GCA_036502805.1 of Gaiellales bacterium. Lineage (GTDB taxonomy): Bacteria > Actinomycetota > Thermoleophilia > Gaiellales > JALYLC01 > JALYLC01. The sequence goes on from DASXXY010000304.1 coordinate 2,926, forward strand.
GACTGCTGCGTCTTGCGGCGCCGGCCGGCGCGCACGATGGTCGCCGTGCGCAGGCGCAGCAGCGAGCGCTTGTCGCCGCGCAGGCTCCAGGTCAGGACGCCCGTCATGCGCAGCTTGCCCGGCGCCGCCGGCGCGGTGCGCGTCGCCGCCGGCAGCCGGCGCGCGCTCGCGAGCACCTCGTAGGGATCGACCGCCGCACCGCCACCGGGCAGGTACTGGAAGCCGAGCTGCGGCGTCGCGCACGTGAGGTGCCCCGAGCAGCCGCTGAAGCCGAGCCGCTGCGCGGCGGCGACCTTCGCGCCGTCCTTCAGGCCCGGCAGGTAGGCCGTCTTGCGGTTGCCGTCGCGACCGAGGTGGAGGTAGACGAACTGGTCGCCGGACGGCGTCGTGAGCGTCAGGCTCCAGCCGCCGCTGCCGTGCCACAGGAGCTGCACGCGGCCCGCCGCCGCGGCCACGACCGGCGTGCCCGGCGCGACGCCGATGGCGTTGCCGAGCTGGCGCACGCCCTTGAACGTCGTGCCGTAGTCGTCGTGCCACTTGACCACCGGCCCGGCGACCGGGAAGACGATGTCGGAGGTGTCGGCCCGAGCCGCAGCCGGCACGAGCGCGAGCGCCAGTGCCGCCACGACGGCCGGCCGTGCGAGCAGGGCCATGTCCACGAGATACCACACGGCTGCGCGAGTGCCTGCCTGGCGGCGCGCTCGGCGCGCGGCGGCCGGGGGACGGGATCAGACCCGCAGCGTGCGGGTCAGACCCCGTTGCGAGCGCCGACCCCGCCGCAGCGCCGCCGCGAACGACGCCCGCTGCCTGCGCCGGGCTGGGCAGCGCTGCGCCGCCCGGCAG
>DASXXY010000305.1:0-2580 GCA_036502805.1 Gaiellales bacterium
CCGTGATGATCGCGCCGAGGCCGGCCGCGATCGACGAGACGAGGATGTCGCGGTTCTTGATGTGCGCGAACTCGTGCGCGAGCACGCCGCGCACCTCGTCCGTCGGCAGGTAGCGCAGCAGGCCCTGCGTGACGGCGACCGCGGAGTGGCTGGGATTGCGCCCGGTCGCGAAGGCGTTCGGCTGGTCGGAGGGGATGATGTAGAGCTTCGGCACGGGCACCTTCGCCCGGGCCGCGAGGTCGCGCACGATCTCGTGCAGCTGCGGGTACTCGTTGTCGCCGGCCGGCTGGGCCTTGCTGGCGCGCAGCGCCATCGGCGCCGAGAACCAGTAGAGGACGGCGTTGAAGATCACCGCGATGGCCGCGGCGAAGAGGTACCCGTTGCTGCCCAGGAACTGGCCACCCACGACGACGATCAGCGCCGAGAGGGCGGCGATCAGGACCCAGGTTCTCGCCTGCGTTCCGATGCGGGTTGCGGTGATGTTCACGGTCTCTCCTGAGGGTGTGGAGTCGAGTGCAGCGTGGATGGCTGGCGCCGGCGGGGCGCCGCCGGACACCGCGGGGCATGCTGCACTCGGCTCCTCAGAGGAAGGGGTTGGTTTCGGGGAGGAGCAGCAGGAGCGCCTGCGCGAGCGCCATCGCCCGCGCCGCTGCATGGGTCGTGCGGTCGCGCAGCTCCGGCTCGAGCGGCTCGCTGCTCTCGCGCATGCGCGAGACCTCGGCCGACAGCCGCGTCAGCTGCTCGTCGATCTCGGCGACCTGCGTCGCGCGCGGCGCGACGGGCTCGTCGAGCATGCGCCGGATCTCGTCGAGCCGCATCCGCGACGCCTTGTAGACGTCGATCAGCGTCAGCCGCTCGACGGCGTCGCGGCTGTACAGCCGCCGGCCGCCCTCGCTGCGCGCGAACGGGAGCAGCCCGTTACGCGAGTAGAAGTCGATCGTGCGCCGGCTGCGCCCGCTCTGGGACGCGAGCTGGCCGATCGAGAGGAGCTGATCCGGCGCCATGACAGAAGCGTACAGCTCGTGTGTACGTTTTCGGCCACCGCGACGACACGCTTAACGCCGCGCAACCTCAGCTACACGAGCCCCCGCAGACGCTCGAGCGCCGCCGCTCCCGCCTCTATTCGCAGGTCTGCGACGGGGACGAACCTGCAGTCGGCGGCACCGTGGCGCCACGCGGCCGGAATCTCCGGCGGCGCCTCGAGCAGCAGGTCGCGCACGCGCGACTCCGCGTGGCAGACGAGCCCGAGCGATCGCGGCAGCGCACGCACGATGGCGCCGGAGGCCGCCTCGACGGCGCGCAGCGCCGCCTCGTCGACGCGCTCCTCGGCGAGCATCGCCGTCTCCGGCAGGGACGGCTCACCACCCGGCGCGGCCAGCACCAGGAGCTCGCGCCCGGCAGCTCCCTCGCGGACGACGAAACAGCGCAGGCGGTCGGCTCCGGGGGTGTCACCCGCGTAGCGCACCCCGGTCAGCATCAGGCCGTGCGGCGGCGCCGTCGCGCCGGCGAGCTCGCGCGGCACGCCCTCGAGCAGGCTCGCGAACGACGCGAGCTCGCGGCCCCCGCGCGCCGTCTCGAGCATCGTGCCGACGAGCGTGCGCACCATCCGGTACAGGAAGGCGTCCGCCTCGATCGTCAGCACGAGCTCGTCGGCAACCGCCCGCCAGTGGCACTCGACGACGTGGCGCCGCGTGCGATCGATCTCGGAGCCGGCCGGCGTGAACGCGCGGAAGTCGTGCTCGCCGACGACGAGCGCCGCGCACGCCTCGAGCAGCTCGCGGTCGAGCCGCGCCGGCTGGTGCAGCGTGTGCGCCGCCCGCAGCGGCGAGCGGACGCGGCTCGCGAGCACGCGGTACTCGTAGCGGCGCGCGAGCGCCGCGAAGCGCGCGTGGAAGCCGGGCCGCGCGTCGCGCGCGGCGACCACCGCGAGATCGGCAGGCAACCGGGCGCGGAGCGCGCTCCCGACACGCGCGGCCGACGGGCCGCCCGAGACGACGGCGGTCGCGACCTGGCCGCGCGCGTGCACCCCCGCATCGGTGCGCCCGGCGACGACGAGGGTCGCCCCGGCGCCCGGCCAGAGGCTCTCCAGCGCGTCTGCGAGCGAGCCCTCGACGGTACGGCGCTCGGGCTGACGCGCCCAGCCGCTGAAGGCACCGCCGTCGTACTCGAGCGTCAGACGAAGCGTCCGCTCCACGCCGCGCAGCTCGCTAGCGGGTGCGGATGAGCTGTCGCGGGGGCGCCGGGTCGAGCCGGTCGACGAGCGCCCAGCGCCCGCCGCCCGCGAGCACGAGGCAGAGGCAGAGGAACGCGAGCAGCCCCGGCAGGATGTAGTACGGGCCGCCGTCCGTCTTCCCCGCGGTCAAGAGCGCCACGACCATCGCGCAGAGCAGCAGCAGCGCGGCGAAGCGCGGCAGGATCCCGAGCATCAGGATCAGCCCGAGCACGATCCCGCCGCCGCCGGCGACGTAGGTCAGCGTGTCGGGCGAGGGCAGTCCCCAGCGCTGGAAGTTGCCGACCTGGACCGTGTGATCCGTCAGCTGGACCGCACCGGCGACGATGAACGCCGCCCCGACGACGACG
>DASXXY010000306.1:0-4771 GCA_036502805.1 Gaiellales bacterium
CGGCTCGCTCGCGAGCCCGTTGCTCGGCGTGCTCGCCGACCACACGTCGCTGCGCATGGCGCTCGTCGGCTCGGCGGGCCTGACGGTGCTCGCGGCGCTCACCTCGCTCGCGCTGCCGCGGGCTGCGGCATGAGCTTCGACGACGTCCTCGCGGCCGGGCGCGGCAGGGACGGCCAGCTCGTCTTCGAGACGGGCGAGCCCGCCCGCCCCGCCGTCTTCACGGCCTTCCCCGGCGACCTCGACCCGCGCGTGCAGTCGGCGCTCATCGGCGCAGGCATCGCCGGCCTCTACGGCCATCAGGCCGACGTCTGGGAGGCCGCGCAGCGCGGCGAGCACGTCTGCGTCAGCACCGGCACGGCCAGCGGGAAGTCGCTCGCGTTCACGCTGCCCGTGCTCGAGGCGGTGTGCGCGGACAAGCGGGCGCGGGCGATCTACATCTACCCGACGAAGGCGCTCGCGCAGGATCAGGCGCGGGCCCTGCGCCAGTACGGGCTCGGGCTGCGGCCTGCGGTGTACGACGGCGACACGCCCAAGGAGCAGCGGCATCTGGTGCGCAAGTTCGCGAACCCGATCCTCACGAACCCCGACATGCTGCACGTCGGCATCCTCCCGAACCACCGGCGCTGGGCCGACGTCCTCGCGAACCTCACGCACGTCGTGGTCGACGAGGCGCACACCTACCGCGGCGTCTTCGGCTCGCACGTCGCGCTCGTGCTGCGCCGGCTGCGGCGCGTCTGCGCGCTCTACGGGACGCACCCGCAGTTCCTGCTCGCGAGCGCGACGATCAGCAACCCCGCCGAGGCCTGCGCGGCGCTGACCGGGCTCGACGTGCGCATCGTCGACCGCGACGGCGCGCCGCGCGCGCCGCGCCGCGTCGCCTTCTGGGACACGCCCCTGCTGGACGAGGCGGAGGGCACGCGCGGCTCGGCGCTCGGCGAGGCGGCCGGCCTCCTGGCCTCGCTCACGACGCGCGGGCTGCGCACCATCTGCTTCGTCAAGAGCCGCAAGGCGAGCGAGCTCGTCTACCGCTTCGCGCGCGAGAGCCTCGAGGCGGCCGGGCGCGGCGACGTCGCCGACCGCCTGGCGCCGTACCGCGCCGGCTACACGGCCGAGGAGCGTCGCCGCATCGAGGGCGATCTCGTCTCCGGCCGCCTGCTCGGCGTCGTCGCGACGGAGGCGCTCGAGCTGGGCGTCGACGTCGGCCTGCTCGACTGCGCGATCGCCGTGGGCTTCCCCGGCACCGTCGCGAGCCTGCGCCAGCAGTGGGGTCGTGCGGGTCGCCGCGGCGAGGGTCTCGCGCTGCTCGTGCCCGGCGCCGACGCGCTCGACCGCTACTTCATCAACCATCCCGACGCCCTGCTCGGCCGCCCCAACGAGGCCGCCATCCTCGACCCGACGAACCCCGAGATCCGCATCGGCCACCTGCGCGCCGCCGCCTGCGAGCTGCCGCTCGTGCCCGGCGACGACGAGGTGCTGGGCGCCGGCGCGCTGGCCGCCGCCGAGCCGCTCGTCGAGGCCGGCGAGCTCGTCCGCACGCCCGGCGGCCTCGCGTGGCGCGGCGCCGGCTCGCCCGCGGGCCTCGTGTCGCTGCGCTCGGGCTCGCTGGATGCGATCGCCGTCGTCGAGCAACCGACCGGAGCGCTGCTCGGCATGCTCGAGCAGGAGCGCGCGTTCGCGACCGTGCACCAGGGCGCCGTCTACCTCCACCGCGGCGAGACCTACCACGCCGATGCGCTCGACCTGACCGATCGCGTCGCGCTCGTCTCGAGGTTCGACGGGCCCTGGTACACGCAGCCGCGACGCGACACGGAGACGAGCATCGTCGAGGCCCTGCGGGCGCCCGAGCTGCGCTGTGGCGTGGAGCTGACGTACGGCACCGTCGAGGTCAGCGACCAGGTCGTCGCCTACGAGCGCCGCTCGCTGCCCGAGCAGCGGCTGCTCGACACGATCCCGCTCGACCTCCCGGCGCGCCACTTCTCGACGCGCGCGCTCTGGTTCGTGCCGCCCGACGAGCTGCTCGAGGAGGCCGGCGGCGATCTCCTCGGCGCCCTGCACGGCGCCGAGCACGCGCTCATCTCGGTGCTGCCGCTGCTCGCGATGTGCGACCGCTGGGACATCGGCGGCCTCTCGACGAACATCCACCCGCAGACGCTGCGGCCGACCGTCTTCGTCTACGACGGCCACGCGGGCGGCGTCGGCATCGCGCAGCGTGGCTACGACCGCTTCGCCGAGCTGGTCGCGAGCGCCGCGCGCGTCGTGCTCGACTGCCGCTGCCGCGACGGCTGCCCCTCCTGCGTGCAGTCGCCGAAGTGCGGCAACCTCAACGAGATGCTGGACAAGGGCGCTGCGGGCCGCCTGCTCGAGCTGATGACGCAGGCCGCCGCCGCGCAGCCGCTGCGCCGCAGCGCCTGAGCGAGCGGCCGTGGCCGACGCGATCATCCTCTTCCCCGGGCGCCTGCAGCTGGAAGCGCCTGCGACGGCGCTCGCGCTCCGAGATGGAAGCTGGTCCGGCGTGCACCGGGGTCAGACCCCGTGCGTGTCGTTCCCGCCGAGGGCGGCGCGCAGCTCGCGCCGCACCTCGTCGCGCACCGTGAGCGGCGCGAGGTGGAGCAGCGCCCGCTGCGGCGTCGCCCGCAGGCGCTCGCGGTCGGCGCAGTCGGGGCAGTCGATGCGCCGCGCGGGGCAGCGGTCGGGCGCGGGTGCGGCTGCGAACGCGCCGGCGAACTCCGCCCGCGCGCGGTAGAGCTGGTTCTGGAGGTCGGACGCGCTCATGTCGGTCACGGCCTCGAGCAGCGGGCCGGCGAGGCCGTGGACGTCGCGCAGCAGCAGCAGGTCGCGGTAGGCGGGCCGGAGCGACGCGAGCGCGTCGTCGGCCGCCACCGCGACGCAGTCGCGGCCCCCGTCGAGCGTGTCCTCGGCCGTCACCGCCGGGCCGCGGCGCATGAGCTCGTCGAAGCACTGCTCGCGCACGAGCGTCGTGAACCACTCCTGCGGGCGAGCGGGCTCGGCGCCGCCGGCGAGGCCGCGCCAGCCCCCTGCCAGCGCGGCCACGAGGCAGCGCTCGCCGTCGCGGAGACCGCCCAGCATGCGGGCGGTGTAGGAGAAGAGCGGCGTCTCGTAGCGCGCCGTCAGGGCGACGTAGGCCTCGGCCTCCACGCGCAGTGCTACCGCTTCCGGCGCAGGACCTTCAGCACCGTGATCAGGCCCACACCGCCGGCCACGTACGGCACGGCGGCCTTCGTGCGCTCGACCAGCCGCTGCTTTGCGTCCTGGACGGCGACGCCGAGCTCGCTCACGGTGCCGACGAGGCGCTCGCGGGCGGCCTGGGCCTCGAGGCGCTTGCGCTCGGTCTCGCTCGTCATGCGGTGCGCGCCTCCTTGATGTCCTCGACGGTCGCCTTGGCCTCGACGATCGCGGCATCGGGCGTCGGCGCGCCGGCCTTCTTGACCGAGCGGAGCCCCAGCAGCGCGAGCACGAGCGCGATCAGCAGCAGCACGGCGCCGACGATCAGGGCCGAGGCCCAGAGCGGCACGGCGAGCGCGAGCACCGCGATCACGCCGAACAGGAACGCGAGCAGCGCCAGCAGCACGAACGGGATCGCGATCGCGATCAGCACCGCCGCCTTCGCGTGCATCTTGATCTTCGAGACGACCTCGGTCTTCGCGAGATCGATCTCGGAGTGGATCAGCGCAGCGATGTCCTCGCGCAGGCGGCGGATCAGGTCCTGCACTCGGTCGGCGGCGAACATGAGCCCTAGCGTACCGCGCGGGCGCACGGTCAAACCTCCAGGCCGTCGCCGGCCTGGACGCGCTCCCACTCGAGCAGCTTCCACGCGAGCTCCTCCTGCACCTGCTGGTAGCGGGTGCCGAGCTCGCTCAGGCGCGTGTGGTCGCTCGCGGTCGCGGGATCCGAGAGCGTCGCCTCGAGCGCGGCCTGCTCGGCCTCGAGCTTCGCGATGCCGCTCTCGAGGTCGCGGATCAGCCGCTGCGTGCGCTGCGACGGGCGGCGCTTGGGCGGCGTCGGGGTGGTGCGCGGGGCGGACTGCCGCTGCTGGCGCGGCGTGGCCTCGGCGGCCTTCGGCTTGGCCTTGGACGCAGGCCCGCGCGAGACCGCGGCCGGGGCGGCCGCGCGCTCGGCGACGGCCTCGAGGTAGTCGTTGTAGTCGCCGTGCCGGAGCTTGATCGCGCGGTCCTCGATGCTCGCGGTGTGCGTCGCGACGGCGTCGATCAGCGCGCGGTCGTGCGAGACGAGCAACACCGTTCCGTCGTAGGCGTCGAGCGCCTCCTCGAGCGCCTCGCGCGCCTCGACGTCGAGGTGGTTCGTGGGCTCGTCGAGCACGAGCAGGTTGGCGCTGCCGGCCACGAGCGCCGCGAGCGCGAGCCGGCGGCGCTCGCCGCCCGAGAGCACGCCGACCTTGCGGTCGACCTCCTCCTGCGTGAACAGGAAGTTGCCGAGGATCGTGCGCGACTGCGTCGAGTTGAGGTGGCCGCCGGTCGCGCGTGTCATCGCGTCGACGACGCTCAGGTGCTCCGGCATCTCCGCGATGTGCTGGCTGAAGTACCCGGTCGTGACGTTGTGGCCGAGCTTGATGCGGCCCGACACCGGCGGGCGGAGCGCGAGCAGCGTCTCGACGAGCGTCGTCTTGCCGGCGCCGTTCGGGCCGATCACGGCCACGCGCTGGCCGCGCTCGACGACGAGGCCCGCGTCGTCGAGCAGCTGCTTGTCGCCGGCGCGCAGCGTGAGGTGCTCGGCCTCGATCACGATCCGGCTC
>DASXXY010000307.1:0-4241 GCA_036502805.1 Gaiellales bacterium
TTACCGCCTTGTGAGCGAGAGCGTGTCGGAGCAGCAGGCCGCGGGGCAGTCGGACGCGGAGCAGGAGGGCGCGGTCCCCGACCGGCCCGCCGAGCCGTCCGCTCGTCGCCCCGGACGCGTCCGCGAGGTCGACTTCTCGCGTCCGACGAAGTTCACCCCCGACCAGCAGCGGCGCATCGGCTACGGCTACGAGGGCTTCTGCCGCTCGGTCTCGACGCAGCTCTCGGCGCAGCTCCACACGCCGGTCGAGCTCGAGCTCCTGAGCGTCGACCAGCAGAACTGGTCGGCGGCGATCGGCGAGCTCCCCGAACCGGCCCTCTACGCCGTCGTCGCGACGAGCGCGGGCCTGAACGTGCTGCTCGGCGTCGAGCTGGGCGCGGTGATGCGGATGGCCGAGCGCCTGCTCGGCGGCAGCTTCTCGTCGCCGGCGCTCGAGCGCGAGCCCACCGAGATCGAGCTCGCGCTGGCGCGCCGCCTCCTGGCGACGGTGATCGGCCAGCTCTCGCGCGCGTGGGACGAGCTGCTCGGCACGACGCTCTCGCTGCTCGTGCTCGAGACGCAGGAGGCCAACATCCAGCTCGTCCCCTCGAGCGAGCCGACGCTCGCCATCGCGACCGAGGTGCGCATCGACGGCCACACCTCGACGCTGACGATGCTCGCGCCCTACCGCTCGATCGAGGCCGACCTCCCCAAGCTGACGGCCGGCCCCTACGGCGAGTCCCAGGACGCGCTCGTCGACCCGCAGTCGGGCGATGCCACGGCCGCCGCGCTGCGCGGCATCACCGTCGAGGTGCGCGCCGAGGTCGGGTCGAGTGGCCTGACGATCGACGAGGTGCTCGCGCTGCGGCCGGGCGACCTCGTCCGGCTCGGCCCGTGCGCGAACGGCGGGACGCTGTTCGCGGAGGCCGTGCCGATCCATCGCACGAAGCCGGGCCGCAGCGGCAGCCGCCGCGCGGTCGAGATCCTCGACCGGATCGAGCCGCTGTGACAGCCGACGAGCATCCCGTCGCGACGCCGGGCGCCCCGGCGCCTGCCCCTGCGCCAGCCGGCGCGTCGGCCTCTGCCGGCGGCAGCGTGCTCGGCGACGTCACGCTGCGCGTGTGGGCCGAGCTCGGCCGCGCCCGCCTGCCCGTCGGCCGCGCCGTCGGCCTCGGCCGGGGCTCCGTCGTCGAGCTCGACCGCGACGTGGACGAGCCGGTGGACGTGTACGCCAACGGGCACCGCATCGGCACCGGCCGGCTGCTGCTCGTCGAGGGCGACGAGTGGGCCGTCCAGATCGAGCAGCTGTTCTCGCTCGCGCCCGGCGAGCATGCGGGCCGCGAGGCCGCGTGACCGCCGCCGCACGACGCTGAGGCCACCGCGCGCGGTGGCCCGAGCCCGCCGCGAGAGCGAGACGCGGCGCGTCCGCACGCGCCGGGCTGCGGCACGCGCGTGCCGCTGCCCCAGGGTCCCGCACGGCCTGCTCAGTGCGACGCCGCAGGCGAGATGAAGCGCTCCGCGTCCTCGTAGACGGCGAGCCCGATCAGCGTCGCGACGCCGGCGATGCGCCACAGGCGCTCCGGGTCGAGCGCGGCGGGGAAGAGGTCCTCGGGCGTCAGGACGTCGTCGGGCACGGGCGTGCGCTCGATCAGGTCGGCCTGCTCGTCGATGAACGCGTGCAGCGCCGGCCGGTCGACGCTGACGGTGAGGCGGCGGGAGGTGCTCGGCGGGGAGGTCATGAGCCGACTCTGCGGCCGGGCACCGTCACGTGTCCCGCCGCGGGTGTGCCGAGTTCGTGCCGATTGCCGGCGCGGCCGGCGCACCGCGCCCGCGCGCGAGGACGGCTAACGCCAGCGCTCCCAGCGCACGACGCGCTCGAGCGCGACGCGGCGGCCGGGCTTGAAGTCGGTGCCGAGCGAGTGGCCGACGGTGATCAGGGCGACCTGCTGCACGCGCTCGAACGGGATGCCGAGGATCTCCGCCGCGTCGCGCTCGCGCCCGAGGTGGAGCGTCGTCCAGCACGTGCCGAGCCCGCGTGCGCGCGCCGCGAGCTGGAAGCTCCAGGCCGCCTGGATGACCGAGCCGTAGAGCCCGGCCTGGTTCTCGGGCGAGCTGTCGGCGCGCGGGAGCAGGCACGGCAGCACCATCGCCGGCACCTCGTGGAAGCGGTCGGCGAGGTACTGCGCGGAGTCGAGCACGGGCGTGCTGCCGTCGTCGCCGGCCTGCGCGTCGAGCGCGGCGCGGTAGGCCTTCCAGCCGGTCGCGTAGCACTCGGCGAGCTTCGCCTTCGTCGCGGCCTCCGTGACGACCACGAACCGCCAGGGCTCGGAGTTGGACGCGTTCGGCGCCTGCTGCGCGAGCGCGAGGCACTCGCTCAGCAGCTCGCGCTCGACCGGCCGGTCGAAGTCGAGGCGCTTGCGCACGGAGCGCGTCGTCGAGAGCAGCTCGTCGGGCGAGAGGTCGAGGAGTGTCATGCGCCGGAGCGTAGGCGCCGTGCGCTCAGGTCAGGGCCGCGTCCGGGGACGCGCGCACGAGCTCGGCGATGCCCGGACAGGCGCCGCCGGGCAGCGGGTGCTCGGGCGGGAAGAGCGCCGGATCGGCGCCGGCGCCGAGCATCGCGGTGCGCAGCACGGCGTCGAGCGCCGCCTCGAGCGTGAGCTCGTCCGTGAGCGGCAGCTGGCCGCCGACCGCGAGCGAGGCGAGCCCGTGCACGGACGTCCAGCAGGCCAGGAGCGCGCGCCCCGCGGCCTCCGGCGCGACGACCCCGGCGGCCACGAGCGCGTCCATCCCGCCCTGCGCGAGCATGGCCGGGCTGCGCGGCAGCATGAGGTCGCGGCTGTGCTCCGACTTCGGCACGGCGTGCATGACGCGGAAGTGCATCGGGTGCTCGAGCGCGAAGTGCAGGTAGGCGGAGCTGTAATCCCAGAAGCGCTGCACGGCGTCGAACGCGTCCGCCCCCGGGTGTGCCGCGGCGGCCGCGCGCATCTGCTCGGCGAGCGTGTCCAAGCCCTCGTGGGCGACCGCCGCGAGCAGCTCCTCGCGGTCGGCGAAGTGCCGGTAGCAGGCGCTCGCCGAGACGCCCACCGTGCGCGCCGCCTCGCGCAGCGAGAAGCCCTCCACGCCGCGCTCGGCGACGAGCGCGAGCGCCGCGCGGATGAGGCTGTTGCGGAGGTCGCCGTGGTGGTAGGTCGGACGCGTCGGAATCATCATGCTGCACCTATGTTGACACCGTTCACGCGTCGTTGCTAGGGTGAACGGCGTTCACATAGGGGGCGACGGCTAGGGTGTCGATCGCCGTCGTGCCGTGAACCGCGGGTACGCGAGGAGAGACGTCGAGCGCTGCCGCCGTCGCAGCGCAAGGAGGAACGGGAATGGCTGACATCACACCTGACGACTGGGAGCGGAGGCGTCCCACGGGCCTGCTGGCGCGCATCGCCACGACCCAGGCATCGCACCCCAAGCGCACCGTCTTCGGTGGCTTCATCGCATTCATCGTCATCTGCTTCCTCGCCTTCGGGCCGCTCAAGGGCACGCTCGAGAACAAGTTCGTGATCCCCGGCTCGGACGCGCAGAAGGCGACGGACGTGCTCAAGAGCAAGTTCGGGGCGCGCAACGGCGCCATCCTGCAGGTCGTCTACGACGCCAAGAGCGGCAAGCTCGCCTCGCCCGAGCGCCGTGCCGCGCTGCAGTCCTCGCTCGGCCTGGCGGCCAAGCAGAAGTACGTCACGAACGTCAGCGGGCCGTTCGCGGATGGCAACCAGCGGCTCTCGAAGACCCATCCCGGCATCGGCTACGCGGAGATCCAGTACTCCAAGGACGGCTTCGAGCTGACGCGCAGCAAGGTCGTCGCCCTCGAGGACTCGATGACCTCGACGCTCGGCAAGGTGGGCATCCAGACGGAGTACACGGGCGACGCCGACCAGCCCCCGCCGGAACAGGGCTCCAGCGAGGCCCTCGGCATCCTCGTGGCGCTGATCGTGCTGCTGATCGTGTTCCGCACGTTCGTGGCCGCCGGCGTGCCGATCCTGTTCGCCGCCGTGTCGGTGCTGACGGCGTTCGCGCTGCTCTTCCTCCTGGCCAACCTGACCGACTTCAACACGATCACGCCGATCCTGGTGTCGATGATCGGCATCGGCGTCGGCGTCGACTACACGCTCTTCATCGTCACGCGCTTCCGGCAGGCGCTGCACGACGGCATGCCGCCGCGCGAGGCGGCCGCGTACGCGTCGGCGACCGCCGGGCGCGCGGTGATCTTCGCCGGC
>DASXXY010000308.1:0-12997 GCA_036502805.1 Gaiellales bacterium
GTCGAAGACGACGGCGCGGCCGCGGTGCCGCAGCAGCGCCGGCGTGGCAGCGACGGTCTTGATGACGGCGCCGTCGGGCGCCAGCGTGCCGTACAGGATCGCGAGCCCGCCGACGGCGCTGACGGGGTCGTCGAGCGGGCGGATGACGTCGTCGTCGTAGACCTCGGCGCCGGCGATCTCCTCGCCGATCGTCCTGCCCGTGACGGTCGCCGCGTCGCCGTGGATGAGATCGCCGAGGCGTGCGAGCACGGCGCGCAGGCCGCCCGCGTAGTACAGGTCCTCCATCAGGAAGCTGCCGCCGGGGCGGATGTTGCCGATCACCGGCGTGACGCGCGCGAGCTCGTCGAAGCGCGTGAGGTCGCACGCGATGCCGGCCCGCCGGGCGAGCGCCACGAGATGGATGACCGAGTTCGTCGATCCGCCGAGCGCGAGCACGGTCGTGATCGCATTGTCGAACGAGCGCTCGTCGAGCAGCGTGCTCGGCCCCGCGCCCTGCCACGCCAGCTCGACGGCCCGGCGCCCGCAGTCGGCGGCCATGCGGCTGTGGTTGGCGTCGACTGCCGGGATCGACGAGGCGCCCGTGAGCGTCATCCCGAGCGCGTCGACGGCCGCCGTCATCGTCGAGGCCGTGCCCATCGTCATGCAGTGGCCGTGCGAGCGGGCGATGCCGTCCTCGATCTCGCGCCACGCGCACTCGTCGAGCTCGCCGGCCTGGCGGTCGGCCCAGTAGCGCCAGACGTCGGAGCCGCTGCCGAGCACCGTGCCGCGCCAGTTGCCGCGCAGCATCGGGCCGGCGGGCATGAAGACCGACGGGAGATCGAGCGAGAACGCGCCCATGAGCAGCGCCGGCACCGTCTTGTCGCAGCCGCCCATCAGCACCGCGCCGTCCACGGGATAGCTGCGCAGCACCTCCTCGGTCTCGATCGCGAGCAGGTTGCGGAACATCATGGCCGAGGGCTTCTGGAACGGCTCGGCGAGCGACAGGACGGGGATCTCGACCGGGAACCCGCCCGCGTCCCAGACGCCCCGGCGCACGGCCTCGGCACGCTCGCGGAAGTGCCCGTGGCAGCACGAGAGATCGCTCCAGGTGTTGACGATCGCGATCACGGGCCGCCCGCTGAACTCCTCGAGCGAGTAGCCGAGCTGCTTCATGCGCGAGCGGTGCCCGAAGCCGCGCAGCGAGTCGGGCCCGAACCAGCGGTGGCTGCGCAGCTCCTCCGCCGCGCGTCGCGGACGGTCAGCCATCGCCGCTCTCCCTTCGCCGCTGCACCATCGCCGTCAGACTCGCAGGCTCATCGGCCGGCGTCCGGCAGGCCGTAGTGGCGCGCGAGCGCGGAGTCGACCGGGAACGTCATGCAGCCCGCCGTGAGACCGCCGTCGACGGCCAGCGACTGCCCGCTCACGAACGAGGCCTCGCCCGAGAGCAGGAACGCCGCGACGCTCGCGATCTCGCGCGGCTCGGCGATGCGCCGCAGGGGGTGGGAGTCGTCCATCTCGCGCTGCGTCTCGGCCGGGTCGGCGGAGTCGCGCACGAAGCGCTCGAGGTGCGGCGTGCGCACGCCGCCGGGCGCGATCGCGTTGCAGCGGATGCCGAACGCGCCGTAGCTCACCGCGATGTGGCGCGTGAGCGCGTCGATCCCGCCCTTCGCGGCGTCGTAGGCCGCCCAACCCGGGTAGCCGGCACGTCCGTGCACGGACGAGATGTTCACGATCGCGCCGCCGGAGCGCTGCTGCACGAACTGGCGGACGGCGGCGGAGCAGCCCCAGTAGCAGCCCTCGAGATAGGTCGAGAAGACCGCTGCCACCTGCTCGGGCACGGGCTCGTGGAGCGTGCCCTCGCCGCCGGTGCCGGCGTTGTTGACCCAGCCGGCGAGCGGGGCCAGGCGGCCTGCCGTCGCCGCCACCCGGGCCATCGTCTCGCGATCGCCGGCATCGCCGACGACGACCTCGCCGCCGTCGCCGAGCGCGGCGGCTGCGGCGGCCGCCGTCGCGGGATCGCGCTCGAGCCCGACGACGACGTGGCCGTCGGCCCGCAGGCGCTCGAAGATGGCCTTGCCGATGCCCCGGCCGCAGCCGGTCACGACGACGCTCGTGTGCATGTGTGCGCTCCTTGCGCGTGCCGGGCGCCCCGGCCGCGAGGGCTGCTCGCGGCCGGGAGCCGGATCTACGCGAGGCGGTAGGGGTTCTTCTGGAAGGCCGCCACGTTCGTCTTGTCGACCGTGATCGTCGAGACGATGAGCGTGTCGGGCACGCGGTAGCCCGCAAGCGTCCAGTAGAGCATCTGGAAGCCGTAGAACTCCTCGTCGAACGTGCTGCGATCGAACGTCGCGGCGATCTTGCCCTTCGCGATCGCCTTGAGCCCGTTGGCGCCGAAGCCGCGCAGGTAGATCTTGGTGCTCTTCGCAGCGGCCGCGAGCGGATCCGCGATCGAGGGCCCGAGGCCGTCGCCGAACCAGAGCGCACTCAGCGACGGGTTCTTCGTGAGGAAGTTCTGCGACTGCTTGAGGGCGTCCGAGGCGGAGCCGTCGTGCGTGGCGTTGCCCGCGTACTTGATCTTGGGGAACTCCTTGGCGAAGATCTGGCGGAAGATCTTCTCCTCGCGCACGATGTTGACGCCGGTGTTGCCGATGTGGCCCACGCTGCCGGTGCCGCCGAGCGCCTTGCCGATGTAGCGCGCCGCGACGGTGGGCGCATCCTCGTCGCGCACGCCGACGAAGGCGGCGCGCGGCGGGCCCCAGTCGCCGGCCCCGTTGACGATCGGGATCTTCTTCGCCGCAGCCTGCTTGTAGAGCGGTGCCGCGGCGTTGAAGTCGGCGTAGAAGTAGCTGAAGATGCCCGCGCAGTCGGGCTGCACGAGCGTCGAGGTGAACGTCTTGACCATGGCGGCGACGTTGCTGTCCTGCGGCCCGACGACCTTGGCCTTGACGCCGAACAGCGCCGTGAACTTCTTCATGCCGGCGATGCCGTCGATGTAGAACGGATCGGCCAGGTTGGCCGTGATCCAGTACAGCGTCTTGCCCTTCGCGACCGCCGGCAGGGCCGAGCTCGCTGCGCCCGCCATGGCCGGGGCGAGCAGCCCCGCACCGCCGAGCGCGGCCGCTCCGCCCCCCGCCAGGAATGCGCGCCGTGTGGCGCTCCCGTGCTCCTTCACCTGACTACCTCCCCACTCGTGTGACCGCCCGGTGCCGGGCGGGTGACTGCAAGCGCGCGCCGTTCCCCGGCGCCCGCGTCATGCCCCTTCGGCAACGCGCCTCCGCCACGGCCGCCATTCCGACCGCTGCACGCGCTCGGCGATCACGTCGCCGCTCACGGCGACCAGCAGCACGAACCCGCTGATCGCCTTCTGCCAGTAGGGCGAGATGCCCACGTAGATCGCCGCGTTGCCGAGCATGTTCAGGAGCAGCAGGCCGAGCAGGCCGCCGATGATGCTCCCGCGCCCGCCGTTCAGGCTCGCGCCGCCGATCACCGCGGCCGCGATCACGTCGAGCGCGAGGCCGTCGAACGCGACCGGCGAGGCGGTGCTCAGCCGCGCCGCGAAGATGACGCCCGCCGCGGCCGACAGGAGCCCCGCGAACATGTACAGCAGGATCCCGATGCGGTCGACGCGGATGCCGTTCAGGCGCGCCGCCTCGCGGTCGCCGCCGGTCGCGAAGACGTGGTAGCCGAAGCGCGTGAAGACGAGCACGCCCGCCGCCACGACGATGATCGCGATGGCGTAGTAGACGGCGATCATGGAGCCGAAGAACGTCTCCTGCCCGAGGCGCGTGAACGAGTCGGGGAACCCGAACGGCGAGTACCCCTGCGTGAGGCCCAGCGCGATGCCGGTCGACGCCCACCACGTCGCCAGCGTCGTCATCAGCGGGTTCAGGCCCGCGCGCTCGATGAGCACCCCGTTGACGAGGCCGATCAGCAGGCCGACGGCGAGCCCGGCGGCGACCGCGAGCGCCGTCGGCGTCCCGGTCTCGACGAGCAGCTTGCCCGTGATGATCCCGGCGAGCGCCGCGACGCCGTCGATCGAGAGGTCGAAGCGCCCGGCCGCCAGGAGCAGCACGGTGCCGACCATGACGACGGCGTCGAGCGCCATGTTGTCGACGATCACGCGGAAGTTCGCGACGCGCACGAAGTCGGAGTTGTAGGAGCCGACGAGCGCGATGAAGACGGCGTTCAGCAGCACGAGGCCGCCGACGCGCGAGAGCACGATCCCCTTGACCCGGGCCGTCATCACAGGAGGCTCGCCCCCGTGATCATGCGCACGATGTCGTCGGGACTCGACTCCGCCGTGCGCACGGTGCCGACGCGCAGCCCGCCGCGCAGCACCGTCACGCGGTCGGCGACGCGGAAGACGTGCGCGAGGTTGTGGCTCACGATCAGGACCGAGCGCTGGCCGCTCTTGAGGCCCTCGATGAGGTTCAGGATCTCGTGCGACTCCTGCACGCCGAGCGCGGCGGTCGGCTCGTCGAGGATCAGGATGCGGCGCGCCTGGTGCATGCCGCGCGCGATCGCGACCGCCTGTCGCTGCCCGCCGGAGAGGTCCTCGACCTTCGCCGTCGTGTCGCGCACGTTCATCTGGCGCAGGCCGGCCAGCATCTCGGCGGCCTCGCGGTGCATCTGCGCCTTCGCGACGACGCCGTAGCGCGTCGGCTCCTTGCCGAGGAAGAGGTTCTCGGCGATGTTGCGGCAGCCGACGAGCGCGAGATTCTGGTACACGGTCGAGATCCCGGCGCGGAAGGCGTCCTCCGGCGCCGCGAATGCGACCGGCTCGCCATCCACGAGCAGCGAGCCCTCGCTGGGGGCGATCGCGCCCGAGAGGATCTTCACGAGCGTCGACTTGCCGGCGCCGTTGTCGCCGACGAGCGCGTGCGTCTCGCCGGCCTCGAGCGCGAAGTCGACGCCGCGGAGCGCCGTCACGTGGCCGTAGCGCTTGGCCACGCCGCGCGCCTCGAGCAGCGTCTCGGCCTCCGCGTGCGCGCTCACGCGGCGACCTCCGAGAGCGCGGCCAGGGCGTCGCCGAGGTCGGCGACGAGACGCTCGGCGCGAGCGGTCTCGGCGACCGAGAGCGGCACCTGCGGCGGGCGCTCCTGGCCGGCGTCGAGGCCGCACGCGCGCTGCGCGGCCTTGACCGACGCGACATCGATGTGCGGCCGCGAGAAGCGCAGGTCCATCATCGGGTAGGCGTGCGCCGCGAGCAGCGAGCGCAGCGCCGCGAGGTCGCCGCGTGCGAGCAGCGCCAGGCAGGCGCGACCATAGGCCGGCGCATACGACGCCGAGACCGGCGAGAACGCCTCGGCCCCGAGCGCGCCGAACGGCAGCAGCAGATCCTCGTAGGCCACGATCCAGGTCAGGCGGCCGGGCTCGACCGCGCGCAGCTGCCGGTAGAGCCGTGCGTCACGATGCCCGTCCTTGACGGCCGCCAGCGACGCGTGCTCGCAGAGGCGCGCGAGTGCGTCCGGCGTCAGCCGCAGCGGCGGCCGGTGGTAGAGCGCGAGCGCCAGGTCCGGCGCCGCGGCGGCCACGTCGGCGAGCGTCTGCGCGAGCGCCTCGACGTGCTCGGAGACCGGGATCAGCAACAGCGCGTGCGCGCCGAGCGCGGCGGCGCGCCGGGCGGTCGCGGCCGCTGCGCCGTCGGCCGGCAGCGCAAGCACGACGGGCGCGCGGCCGGCCGCCGCCGCGAGCACGGCGGCCAGCGCGGACTCGCGCTCGGCCGCTGCGAGCACGTCGGCCTGGGCGATCGCGCCGCAGCAGCAGAGCACGTCCACGCCGCCCGCGACCTGGAATGCCGCGCCCGCAGCGAGCGCATCGCAGTCCAGCTCGCCGTGCGCGAACGGGCTGAGGGCGAACCCCCAGAGCCCCTGCAGCTCAACCCCCAAGAACCCCGGCCCCCACGGCACGCCCCCTCGGCGATGCGCCCGCCCCGGCCTCCTCGCCGGCGCGTCGACGCTCGAACTGAGCTGCGGTATACAGGCATTTCCGCTTACTGTCAACAATTATCAATTCACGAAATGCACCACCGCGTGACCGGCCGCGCCGGGAACCCGGGCGCGGTCGGTCCTCTACCGTCTGAGCCATGCGCTACGTCTCCACCCGCGGCCAGGCACCTGCGCTCGGCTTCTCCGACGCCCTGCTCGCGGGGCTCGCGGCCGACGGCGGCCTCTACGTGCCCGAGCAGTGGCCCGTCCTCCCCGCCGTGGCGCCGGGCGAGTCGTATGCGCGCGTCGCCGCGGGCGTCGTCGGCGCGTTCGCGGGCGGCGAGCTCGAGACCGCGCTGCTCGAGCGCCTGTGCAACGAGGCCTACGCGGAGTTCCGCCACCCGGCCGTCTGCCCGCTCGTGCAGCTGAACGCCGGCGAGTGGTTGCTCGAGCTCTTCCACGGCCCCACGCTGGCCTTCAAGGATCTCGCGCTGCAGCTCGTCGGGCGGCTCTTCGAGCACGTCCTGACGCAGCGCGACGAGCGCATCACCGTGCTCGTCGCGACGTCGGGCGACACGGGCTCCGCAGCCATCTCCGGGCTCGCCTCGTGCAGCCGCGCGGAGGTCGTCGTGCTCTATCCCGACGGCCGCGTGAGCGACGTGCAGCGCCGCCAGATGACGACCGTGGCCGCGACGAACGTGCACGCCGTCGCGGTCGACGGCACGTTCGACGACTGCCAGGCGATCGTCAAGCAGCTGTTCGGCGAGCAGGTCTTCCGCGAGCGCGTCGGCCTCGCTGCGGCGAACTCGATCAACTGGGCGCGCGTCGCCGCGCAGGTCGCGTACTACGTCTGGGCCACCGCCGCGCTCGGCGGGCGCCCGCTCACGTTCGCGGTGCCGACGGGAAACTTCGGCAACGTGCTCTCCGGCTGGGTCGCGCGCGCGTCGGGCCTCCCGCTCGAGCGCCTCGTCATCGGCTCCAACGCCAACGACATCCTGCCGCGGTTGCTCGCGACGGGCCGCATGGAGGCGCGCGGCGTCGTCCCGACGCTCAGCCCGAGCATGGACATCCAGGTCTCGTCGAACCTCGAGCGCCTGCTCTTCGAGCTCTACGGGCGCGACCCGGAGCGCACGCAGCGCGAGCTCGCGATGTTCGCCGAGACGGGCGCGCTCGCGCTCGACCCGGCGCCGCTCGCGGCCCTGCGCGAGGTCTTCGAGGCGAGCGCGTTCGACGACGAGGCGACGCTCGCGGCGATGCGCGCCGAGCACGCGCGCAGCGGCACCCTGCTCGATCCGCACTCGGCCGTCGGGCTCGCCGCCGGGCGTGCGCGCAGTGGCGGGCGGTCGGCGCCGCTCGTGGCGCTCGCGACGGCGCATCCCGCCAAGTTCCCGGCGGCCGTGCAGCGCGCGACCGGCGTCTCACCGGCGCTTCCGCCCGCGCTCGCCGACCTGCACGAGCGCCCGGAGCGCAGCGAGCGCGTGCGCGCCGACGCCGGCGACGTACAGCGCCTGGTCGAGCGGCTCGTCGCCCGCTGAGGCGGCCTAGCCGGCGAGCGTCGCTGCGGCGCCCTCGATCAGCGACACGACGTCGTCGGGGTGCGACACCACAGCCTGGTGACGCTCTCGCGGTTCGGGCTGACCCGCGAGCATCCGAGCGGCGGCTCGAGCGCCGCTCGTGGCCTCAGACCGCGTGCTCGGCGAGCGCGACG
This sequence comes from Gaiellales bacterium, assembly GCA_036502805.1. Taxonomy (GTDB): domain Bacteria; phylum Actinomycetota; class Thermoleophilia; order Gaiellales; family JALYLC01; genus JALYLC01. The sequence goes on from DASXXY010000308.1 coordinate 7,615, forward strand.
GCCGGCGCCTCGACGTAGACGCCGACGCGCGGCTCCTGCAGGCGCAGGAGCAGCGGCACGGCCAGCAGCAGCAGCGTCCCGAACGTCACGCCGACGGCCCAGTAGCCCGCGCCCGAGAGGATGGCCCCGGCCGAGAGCGACGAGGCGGCACCGAAGCCCGCCACGACGAAGTCGTTGGTCGCGGTCAGGACGCCGCGCTCGCGCGGCGACGTGATGTCGGCCATGACGGCGGTGCCGGCCACGAAGCAGCCCGCCCAGCCGAGCCCGAGCAGGAAGAAGAACGGCGTGATCAGCGGCGATGCGCCCGTGACCGCCGTGCCGAACGAGCCCACGGCGCAGACGGCGATCGCGAGCAGCATCGTGCGGCGGCGGCCGAGGCGGTCGGCGAGCATCCCGACCGGATAGGCGAGCGCGAACATGCCGACGAAGTGGGCCGCCATCAGCAGCTGCACCTGCCAGTCCGACCAGCCGTTGTCGCCGAGCTCGACCGCGGTGATCGACATCACGCCCACCATGGCCGCCTGGACGAGGGCGGTCGCAGTCACGGCGGCTCGCGCCGGCGCGAGCCGCACGAGCTCGGCGCGCGGCCGCGGCGGCGGCGGCTCCGGCAGCGGCGGCAGCGTGCGGTACCAGCGGCGGAGGTCGGACGCGACGTCGCGCGGGTCGGGCCGCATCGTCGCGATCAGCCAGATCGCGGCGACTCCGAGCAGCGGCACCGCCAGGAACGGGCCGGCCTGGCGCACGATGCCGAGCAGCCCCGCGCCACCGCCGGCGGCGATGGCGACGAGCGGCCCGGCGACCGCGCCGATCGCCCCGGCGGTCGCGACCGTCCCCACGCCGCGGCCGCGCAGGACCGGCGGGTAGAGGTCGGCTGCGGCGGCGCGGCCGAGCATCGAGGGGCCCTGGCCCGAGCCGAAGATCGCGGTGCCGGCGACGAGCAGCGCGAAGCTGTGCGCCCAGATCGCGAGGCCGCAGACGAGCGCGCCGAGGCTCAGCAGGCTGAGGCCGGCGAGCAGGACGGGCTTGCGGCCGAGGTTCTGCGCCACGCTCCCGACGATGAACAGCGAGAGCATGCTGAAGAGGAACGCGATGCCGACGCTGATCCCGGCCAGGCCCTCGTGGCCGGAGAGGTTCTTGGCCGCGACGGCGCCCACGGTCGCATTCAGCGGCAGCGACGCGCTGACGAAGACCTGCGAGCCCGCGAGGCGCCCGGTCGCGCGCGCGAGCTCGCGCGGGACGATGTGGTCGGGGCCGGGCGTGCTCACGCGGCGGAGTCTGTCGCATGGAGATTCGCGAGCGCACAGCCAACGCGCGCGGTACCCTGATCCTCACGTGAGCCACAACCTCTGGTTTTTCTGGCTGCTGATCGGGCTCAAGGCGCCCCTCATCGGCCTCTTCTACTTCATCTTCCGCGTGATGCGGAACCAGGACCGTGCCTGGGAGCGGGGCGAGTTCGACGAGGGCTGGGACGACCACGGCGACGGTGGCGGCGGCGAGCCGCGCGTGAAGCCGCCGGCGCCGCCCGGCGGGCCGTCCGCCCGCCGCCGCCAGCCCAAGCCCCGCGCGCCCCGGCCGGCGTTGCGGGGAGCGCCGCTGCGCCGCGCGCCCCGCCGGCGCGCCGAGCCGTTGCGCACGCACGACCCGCGCCCGGTTCCGCACCGCACCGGTGCGTGAGGCGACGGTTACTCTGGGAGCCGTGAGCAGATGCGCTTCCTGATCCTCGGCTCCGGCCCGGCCGGCTACGCGGCGGCCTCGACGGCAGCGGCGCTCGGCGCCCACGTCACGATCGTCGACCGCATGGCGCTCGGCGGCAACTGGACGATGACGGACGGCATCCCGTCGAAGACGCTGCTGCAGGTCGCCTCCTCGATGGCCGAGATCGAGCGCGCCGAGTCGCGCGGCCTCGTCTTCCAGCATGGCCGCCCGAGCGTCGACCTGCTGCGCGCCGAGGCGCATGCCCGCTTCATCGGGCAGCACCAGTCGCGCGGCGTGCGCGAGCGCCTCGACCTGATCGAGGCCACCATCATCTACGGCCAGGGCGCGATCGAGAGCGACGGCGTCCTGATCGCGACGACGGAGCGCGGCCCGCAGCGGCTCGAGTACGACCACCTGCTCGTGTGCACGGGCGCCGCGCCGTGGGAGCCGCCGTTCGCCCAGGTCGACCATCAGCGCGTGCTCAACACGCGCGACGTGCTCGGCCTGCACGACCTGCCCGAGGAGCTGCTCGTCGTCGGCGCCGGCGCGACCGGCTGCGAGTTCGCCGAGTTCTTCCAGAGCTGCGGCTCGCGCGTCACGCTGCTCTCGTCGCGACCGCAGATCCTGCCCTCGGAGGATCGCGACGTCGCGGACGTCGTGCACGAGGCGTTCCTCGGCCGCGGCATGGCGATCGAGCTCAACGCGCGCGCGTCCAACGTCGAGCGCGACGGCGACCTCGTGCACGTCACGGCCGAGGACGGCCGCCGCTTCCGCGGCACGCACGCGATCATCTGCATGGGCATGCGCGCGCACACCGACGAGCTCGGCCTGGAGTCGGTCGGCGTCGAGGTCGGTGCGCGCGGCGAGATCTCGATCGACGGCTGCTGCCGCACCGGCAACGAGCGCATCTCGGCCGCCGGCGACGTCACGGGCGGCTGGATGCTCGCGTCCACCGCCGCCATGCAGGGCCGCATCTCGGCGCTCTCGGCGCTCGGCCGCCCGGTCGACCCGATGGGCGTCGATGCGATCGCCGGCACCGTCTTCACGCGTCCCGAGGTCGCGGGCGTCGGCCTCACGGAGAGCAAGGCCGAGGAGCAGGGCGTGCACGTCGCCGTCACCCGGCAGCCGCTGCGCGCGAACCCGCGCGGGCTGATCGCCGGGCAGTCCGACGGCATGATCAAGCTCGTCTGGGATCCCGACAGCGGCCGCGTGCTCGGCGGCTCGATCGTCGGCTACCGCGCGTCGGAGGTCATCACGACGGTCGCGCTGTGCGTCAAGGCCGGCCTCACGGTCGACACGCTCGCCGAGACGGGCGCGGTCAACCCGTCCGTCTCCGAGTCGCTGCAGCGCTGTGCCGAGCGCGCCGCGAACGAGCGCATGGCGCGCGACACGATCGCCACGCGCGTCCCGTAGCGCCGGGCGTCGCGTCCGGGGAGCGAGCGGCACCGAAGGCACCGCGTCGAGCATCCCGGCGGGCGGCGGGAATGAGTGGGGTCAGACCCCACTCGTGCAGGCGGCGCAGGCGTCACGACCCGGCACGTCGAGCGCCGGAGGACGTCCTAGGCGGACATCGGCCCGACCGGCTCGGGATCGCCGCCGTCGACGCGCTCCTCGATGTAGTCGAGCAGCGTGCGCTGGACGCCGATGTTGCCCTCGACGAACTCGATCGCGATCTCGTGCACGCGATCGGAGAGCGAGCGCACGCGCCCGACCTGCCCGGTGATCTCGATCGGGGAATCGTCACCAGGCAGGGCGAGCACGACGCGGATTCGCTGGCCTTGCGGCAGCGGCTGATGGGCGAGGATCAGGACGCCGCCCGCCGAGAGGTTGAGCGTGCGGCCCTGCTCGCGCGTGGGCTGCTCGTCGAGCGCCTCGAAGCGCACGACGAGCTCCTCGGCGATACGCGTGAAGCGCCGGCGCTCCGCACCCTGACGACGGCGCCCGCTCACACGCTGCTCTCGAGCTGCAGCCGCAGGTGCGGGTTGCGCTGGGCGAGCTCGCGCAGCGCGCGGGCCTCGATCTGGCGGACGCGCTCGCGCGTGACGCCGAGCGCTTCGCCGACGTGCTCGAGCGTCCGGGCGCCCTCGCCGTCGAGGCCGTAGCGGAGCGCGAGCACGCTGCCCATGCGATCCGGGAGCGCGTCGAGCGCGCCCTGCAGATCGCCGGCACCGAGCTCGCCCGCCACCTCGTCATGCGGCTGGGCGGAGTTCTTGTCCTCGAGCATGTCCGAGAACTGCGAGTCGCCGTCGCCGACGGGCGTCTCGAGCGAGACGGGATCTTCCTGCAGCAACATCAGCTGGACGATGCGCGCGCGGGGCAGCTCCATCGCCTCGGCGAGCTCCTCGACGCTGGCGTCGCGGCCGAGCTCCTGGGTCAGCGAGCGGTTCGTACGATGCAGGCGCTTGACCATGTCGACGACGTGCACGGGGAGGCGGATCGTGCGGCCCTGGTCGGCGATGGCGCGCGACATGGACTGGCGGATCCACCAGGTGGCGTACGTCGAGAGCTTGAAGCCCTTCGTGTAGTCGAACTTCTCGACCGCGCGGATCAGGCCCAGGTTGCCTTCCTGGATGAGATCGAGCAGCGGGAGGCCCGAGGGCGCGTAGACCTTGGCGATCGAGATCACGAGCCGCAGGTTGCACTCGATCAGGCGCCGCTTCGCGACCTCGTCGCCGAGATCCTTGAGGCGGGCGAGCTCGCGCTCCTGCTTGGCGGTGAGCAGCGCGCCGTTGCCGATCTGGCGCACGTACGTGCGCAGGACGTCGACGGCGGGGCCGCCGCGCTCCTCCTCGTCGTAGTCCGCCTCGGCGTCCGGCTCGTCGAGCAGGTCGAGGGGGCCCTTCGGCGCCTCCTCGACGACCTCTTCCTCATCCGTCACGAGCCGCAGGTGCGGTGCCGCGACGACGGGCTCTTCTTCGACGATCTGCTGTGCGGAAACTGCCATGTCTCTGTCTTCTCCTGCCCGGGGAATGACGGTGCGCCGGAGGGCGCCTTCGCGTCCTTCATCGGACGGACTCGACCGAAACTTGAGTATTTCCCCTTGACGGCAGGGCGAGATGCGACTAGGCCGAGTCTCAGAACCGCCCGGCGACGGGCGCGATCACGCCCGCTCCGACCACGCAGCCGCCGTCGTCGTAGAGCACCGCCGTCTGTCCCGCCGCCACGCCGTAGACGGGCTCGGCGAGCAGCAGGCGCGTGCCGTCCGGCCCGTGCTCGACGCGTGCCGCGACCGTGGGCGAGCGCGCGCGCAACTTCGCGTGGACGTGCGAGGCGCCCTCGTCGACACGCGCCTCGCGCAGCTCGACGACGCTGCACGCGAGGCGCGCGTGCGGGCCGACGATCAGCTCGTTGCGCGCGGGATCGGCGCGCAGCACGTAGAGCGGCGCAGCCGACGAGACGCCGAGCCCGCGCCGCTGGCCCGGCGTGTAGGCGACGGCCCCGGCGTGGCGGCCGAGCTCGCGCCCGGCCTCGTCGCGGATGCTGCCCGCGACGAGCGGCACGCCCTCGCGCGCCAGGAAGTCGTCCAGCGCGCCGCCGCCGAGGAAGCACACGTCCTGGCTCTCGCGCGCCGTCGCGGCCGCCATGCCCGCAGCCGCCGCCTCGGCGCGCACTGCGGCCTTCGTGGCATCGCCGAGCGGCAGCCGCAGGCGCGCGAGCACCTCGCCGGGCACGCGCGCGAGCATGTAGG
>DASXXY010000309.1:0-7233 GCA_036502805.1 Gaiellales bacterium
CTCAATCTCGTATCCGTGGATGGCTCCGAGTCGACCAACGACACGCTCGTCGTGCTCGCGAGCGGCGCGAGCGGGGTCACCGCCTCCGGCCGGGACGCCGACCTGCTCGGAGCGGCGCTGACGTCCGCGCTGCTCGACGTCGCCCGGCAGATGGTCGCCGACGGCGAGGGCGCCTCGCGCTTCGCGCACTACACCGTCACGGGCGCCGCCGACGACGGCGAGGCGCGCACGGCCGTGCGCGCGATCGGCGAGGACATCCTCGTGCGCTGCGCGCTGCACGGCTCCGACCCCAACTGGGGCCGCATGCTCGCCCGCGCCGGCACGTGCGGCGTCGCGCTCGACCCCGAGCGCATCGCCGTCTGGGTCGGCCCGGCCCAGCTCGTGGCCGGCGGCGTCGAGGTCGCGGGCGCGCGCGGCGAGGCGCTCGCCGCGCTCGGCGAGCGCGAGGTGAAGATCCGCATCGACCTGGCTGCGGGCAGCGGGCGCGCCGAGCTCTACGCATCGTCGCTCTCGCCCGAGTACGTGACCTTCAACGCGGAGTACACGACATGACGCGCACCGTCGTCGTCAAGGTGGGCGGCAACGCGACGCTCGCGTGCGTCCCGATCGTCGCGGCCATGGCCCGCGAGACGCGCGTCTGCGTCGTCCACGGCGGCGGTGCGCAGATCAGCGCGCTGGCGCGCGAGCGCGGCATCGAGCCGCGCTTCGTAGGCGGCCGGCGCATCACCGACGACGCGATGCTCGCGTGCGTGCGCGAGGCCTTCGCAAGCGTCTCGCAGGCGCTCTGCGGCGCGCTCGAGGAGACCGGCCTGCGGACGCTCGCGCTCGGCGAGGGCACCGTCGACGTGCGCCGCGTGCCCGAGCTCGGCCTCGTGGGCGAGCCGGTCGCCGCGCGCACCGATGCGATCATGGCGGCCTTCCACGTCGGGCGCATCCCGGTCGTCGCCCCGCTCGGGCGCGACACCGGCGGCGAGCTCCTGAACGTCAACGCCGACGACAGCGCGGCGGCGATCGCGACCGCGCTGGCGGCCGACGAGCTCGTCTTCCTCTCCGACGTGCCGGGCGTGCTCGACGCGCACGGCGCGGTGCTGCCGCAGATCTCGGCGTCGCGGCCGCCCGCGAGCGCCGCCGGCGGCATGCTGCCGAAGCTCGAGGCCTGCACCGCGGCGCTGCTCGGCGGCGTCGCGCGCGTGCGCATCGGCGTGGCCGGTACCGTGGTGACGCCATGAGCCTGCGCGAGCGAGCAGAGGCGGCGATCCTCCCGACGTACCCCGAGCGCCCGCTCGCGCTCGTGCGCGGCGTCGGCTGCACGGTCTGGGACGACGAGGGCACCAGCTACCTCGACCTCGTCGGCGGCCTCGCGGTCAACTCGCTCGGCTACGGCCACCCCGCGGCCGTGCAGGCGCTGGCCGAGCAGTCGGCCGTGCTCGGCCACGTCTCGAACCTCTTCTACAGCGAGCCGATGGTCGCGCTCGCCGAGCGGCTGTGTGCGCTCGCGGGCCAGGACCGGGCGTTCTTCTGCAACTCCGGCGCCGAGGCGGTGGAGGCGGCGATCAAGCTCGCGCGGCGCACCGGGCGCGCGCGCGGCGGGGCCGAGAAGCACCGCGTCGTGTGCGTCGAGGGCGCGTTCCACGGGCGCACGCTGGCGACGCTCGCCGCGGGCTGGTCGGCCGCCAAGCGCGAGCCCTTCGAGCCCGTGCCCGCCGGCTTCCAGCACGTGCCGCGCAACGACCTCGGCGCACTCGCCGCCGCCGTCGGCCCGGAGACCTGCGCCGTGCTCGTCGAGCCGATCCAGGGCGAGGGCGGCGTGTGGGCGATCGACACGGCCTGGCTCGAGCTCGCGCGCGAGCTCTGCGACCGCCACGGCGCCCTGCTCCTGTACGACGAGGTGCAGACGGGCATCGGCCGCTGCGGCGCCTGGTTCTGCGGCGAGCTGGCCGGCGTGCGCGCAGATGCGATCGCGGTCGCCAAGGGCCTCGCGGGCGGGCTCCCGATCGGCGCGCTGCTCGCGACCGATCAGGCAGACGCGGGCTTCGAGCGCGGCGACCACGCCACCACCTTCGGCGGCTCGCCGCCGATCGCCGCGGCCGCGCTCGCCGTGCTCGCCGCGATCGAGCGCGAGGGGCTCGTCGAGAACGCCCGCGACGTCGGTGCGCACATCGCTGCGCGAGCCGCGGCGCTGCCCGGCGTGGATCACGTGCGCGGCGCCGGCCTGCTGCTCGGGATCGAGCTCGCCGAAGCGCCTGCGGGCGAGGTCTCGGACGCGCTGCGCGCGCGCGGGATCCTCGTCAACGCGATCACGCCGACGGCGCTGCGGCTCGTGCCGCCGCTGTGCCTCTCGCAGGGCGAGGCGGACCGTTTCTGTGTCGCGTTCGAGGCAGTCCTGGCCGTCCGCTCGGGCCAGCATGCCACCACAGTGGCATAGGCCCGGAATGCGCTAGGATACCTGTCCTGGAGAGTGGCCGGAAACGGCTCTCACCAGCGGTTTTTTCACCTACGGCGAAAGGTGCCGATGCCTACGCTCACCGACTACTCCGTCGGCGACCTGGTGGTCCTTGGACACGACGGGGTCGCGCGCATCGAGGACATCAGCTCGGTCGACATCGATGGCGAAGCGGCCACGATGCTGAAGCTGACAGTGCTCAGTGCACGCATGACGGTGACCATCCCGCTCAACCGCGCGCTCGATCGCGGCCTGCGGGCCGTGGCCGATCCCGCGACCGCACAGGTCGCGCTCGAGAAGCTCGCGACCGAGCCGGGCATGGAGCTCGTTGCGGGACTCACCTGGGACAAGCAGCTCAAGCGGCTCAAGGAGCGCTTCGGCTCGGGCGACCTCGACGGCATCGTCGACGTCCTCGCGACGCTCGTCGACGCGGATGCGCGCCGCCCGCTCAACCATTCCCAGCGCATGCTGCGCGACAAGGCCGAAGAGGCCTTCATCACCGAGATCGGCGCCGCCCTCGAGCTCTCGCCCGAGGACGCGCAGGAGAAGGTCGGCGGCATCCTCTCCTCGCGGATCGACCGGGAGTGAGCACGCCGATCGGCGAGAGCCTCTTCGCCGATCCAGCGCTCGATCTCGATCCGTCCGAAGCCCGTCGCCGTCAGGCGGCGGGCGAGCTCGACATCGTCGACATCCGCGAGCAGCACGAGTGGGATGCCGGCCGCGCGCCGGGGACGACCCACGTGGAGATCGAGCGCGTGGCGTCCCGGGCGCCCGCGCTCGACCGCGCGCGCCCCGTGGCCTTCCTGTGCCGCGGGGGCGTGCGCGCGGGCATGGTCGCGCAGGCCTTCCGCGCGATCGGGTTCGACGCCTACAACGTGACGGGCGGCTTCACCGCCTGGCACGCGCAGGGCCTGCCGACGGAGCCCGAGGGCGCCGTCGTCGCCGATCACTGACCGTCGTCGGTGCGCACGCCGCGCCGCGCGGCCAGCGCCGCCGAGCAGACGATCTCGTAGCCGATCGTCCCGGCGTGGCCGGCGAGCTCCTCTGCCGTCACGCGCTCGTCGCCCTGGGCGCCGAGCAGGACGACCTCGTCGCCGAGCGCGACGTCGCCGTCGACGACGCACGTGAGCTGATCCATCGAGACGGTCGCGGCGACGCGGCGCCGGCGCCCGCGCACGAGCACCTCGGCGCGTCCGCTCGCGCGCCGCGGGTAGCCGTCGGCGTACCCGACCGGCACGGACGCCACGCGCAGCGGGCGATCGGCGACGAGGCGGCGGCCATAGCCGGCCGAGTCGCCGGGGGCGAGCTCGCGCAGGCCCGCCACGCGGCTCGTCCAGCGGAGCGCCGGCCTCAGCCCGTGCTGTGCGGGATCGCCGCCGAACGGGGAGACGCCGTAGAGCGCGATGCCGCAGCGCACGGCGTCGAGGCGCGTCTGCGGCAGCGCGAGCGTCGCGGCGGAGTTCGCGAGATGGCGCGGACACGGCGGGAACTCGGCGGCAAGCGCGGCGAAGCGGCGAGCCTGCGCGCCCGCGAACGCGTCGTCGTCGTCGGCGGTCGCGAGATGCGACATCAGCCCGGCGAGCCGCAGCGGCCCTGCGCCGTCCGCCAGCTCGCGGCCGGCGGCGAGCGCGTCCGCCGGCGTCATCCCCCAGCGGCCCATGCCGGTGTCGGCCTTGACGTGCACCTCGCAGGCGACGCCCGACGCCCGCAGCCTGGCGTAGTCCTCCGGCGACGAGACGACGACCTCGAATCCGTGGACCGCGGACTCCTCGCCCGGCTCGAGCGGCGAGAGCACGATCACCGCGACGGCCGCTCCGAGCGCCGCTCGCAGCTCGCGCGCCTCACCGAGCGTGGCACAGCAGACGCGCTCGGCTCCCGCCGCCAGCGCCGCCCGGGCGCACGCGACCGCTCCGTGCCCGTAGCCGTCGGCCTTGACGACGGCCCACAGCCGGCTCGGGCCGGCGACGTCGATCAGGTGGCGCGCGTTCGCGCGCACCGCCCCCAGATCGATCGCGAGCGTCGAGCGCGTCACGTCAGCAGGCGCGCGAGCGGCAGCAGCAGATCCGACGCGACGATCGACCCCACCTCGGAGACGGCCAGGCGGGCCGCGGAGCCGTGCGCGACCGCGCCCACGGCGAGCGCGAGCGCCGGCGGCAGGCCGCGCGCGCAGAGCGCGCCGACGGCGCCGGCGAGCACGTCGCCCGCGCCGGCGGTCGCGAGCTGCGGGACGGACGTCTCGGCGACCCGCAGCGGCTCGCCCGGCGCCGCGACGAGCGTGTCGGGCCCCTTCAGCAGCACGGCGGCGCCCGAGCGCTCGGCGGCCTCGCCGACGGCGTCGAGCCGGGCATCGCCGATCGCGGCGCTCGGGCGCTCGAGCAGGCGGCCGAGCTCGCCGGCGTGCGGCGTGAGGGCGGTCGGGCCGCGCCTTCCCTGCAGACTCCCGAGGCGCCCGGCGAGCGCGAACAGCGCATCGGCGTCGAGCACGAGCGGCGCGTCGACGCCGCGCACGAGCGCGTCCACGAGCTCGCGCGCGCCGGCGGCGCGGCCGAGGCCCGGCCCGACGACGACCGCGCGGGCGCGCTCGGCCAGCGCGAGCACGCGCTCCGGGTCGAGGCCCCCGTGCACCATCAGCTCCGGCGCGTGTCCGGCCACGGCGTCGTGCTCGCTCTCCGGCACGCAGACCCAGACGACGCCCGCCCCGGCGCGGAAGGCGGCCAGCGCGGCCAGCGCGGGCGCGCCGCTCATGCCCGGCGAGCCGCCGACGACGAGCACGCCGCCCGCGTCGTACTTCGAGCCGGTGGCAGAGCGCTGCGGCGCGAGCGCGAGGTCGGAGGGATCCATGCGCAGCGCCCGCTCGGCGCCCGCGAGCGCGATCGGCAGCCCGATCGGCAGCTCGACGACCTGGCCGCACGCGCTGCGTCCCGGCTCGACCGCCGTGCCGACGGTGCGGCCGTGGAACGCGAGCGTGAGCTCGGCCCGGATCGCGACGCCCTCGACACGCCCGCTCGCGCCGTCCACCCCGCTCGGCACGTCGAGCGCGACGATCGGGACGGCGAGCTCGTTGACGCGCGTCGCGAGCGCCTCCACCGCGCCCTCGAGGCGCCCGTGGAAGCCGCTGCCGAAGAGCGCGTCGACGATGAGGTCGGCATCCTCCGGCACGCGCTCGGCGACGCCGAACGCGCTGGCGGCCGCGCGCATCGTGCGTGAGTCGGTCGTACGGCTCTCGGGCGCGGCCTCCGTGCACACGCCCACGGCGAGCCCCGCCACGTGCAGGTGGCGCGCGATCACGAAGCCGTCGCCGCCGTTGTTGCCGGGGCCGCACAGCACGCTCACGCGCAGGCGGTCGCCGTAGCGCTCGCGGATCGCCCGCGCGGCCTCCGCGCCGGCGTTCTCCATCAGCGCGATGCCCGGCAGCCCGAGCTCGCTGGTGGCCCGGCCGTCGAGCTCGCGTACCTCGTCCGGGTACCAGAGTCGTCGCATCCCTCGACCATGCTAACGATCGGCGGGCGACGTGCCGATGCCTGCCTGGATGCCACTTCGACGCCCCCGCCCGGTGCCCGACGCGCCGGCTGCCCCGAACACGCTGCACACGCTGCTCGTGACGGCAGAGGCGGCCGTGCGCGCGAGCACGATCGACGAGCTCGCCGACGCCGTGGTCGAGGGCGTCGCCGATCTGCTGGGCGCGACGCGCTGCACGCTGCTGAAGGCTGCGCCCGAGCTCCTGATGCCACTCGGCACTGCCGATCGCGGGCCATTGCTGGATGCCGAGCTGCAGGTCGCGGGCGCCGTCATGCGCACGCAGGAGCCGCGCTTCGTGACCCAGATCGCGCACCGGCTGGCCGCTCCCGGCGAGTCTGCGGCGAGCGAGATCGAGGTCTCGACGCTCGCCCTCCCGCTCGTCGCCGGAAGCGATCTCGTGGGCGTGCTGGTGGCCACGTGGGACGGCTTCGAGAGCGCGCCGAGCGAGGCTCAGACGGAGGCGGCGCGCGTCGTCGCGAGCATCGCCGGCCTCGCCATGGAGCGCACGCTGCTCGGCCAGCAGGCCGCGCGGCTGCACGAGGTCGATCCGCTGACCGGCACCGGCAGCCGCGACAGCCTGATCGCGCTGCTCGACGTCCTGCACGACCGCGGCACGCTGCACTCGATCGTCATCCTCGACATCGACGGCTTCCGCGCGCACAACAAGAAGCACGGCCGCGCCCACGGCGACCGCTTGCTGACCGCTCTCGCGGCCATGATCAGCCGCGAATGCCGCGACGGCGACGCGCTCGTGCGCTCGGGCGCCGACGAGTTCTCGCTCGTCCTCCCCGGCTCGTCCATCGAAGCCGGCACCGCAACGGCCAGGCGCATCGTCAGCGCGGTCGCCGACTGGGGCCACGAGGATGGCGTGACCGTCTCCGCCGGCGTGGCCTCGATGGCCTCGCAGGGCGACGTGGACGTCCTCGGGGCGGCCATGGAGGCGCTCGCCGAGGCGAAGGCGGCCGGCACGGGGCGGATCGCCGTCAACTGACGGAGTGGCCGCACGCAGCAGCAACCCGGACGCGCCACTTGGGGCGCCCTGCCGGAGACGCCCGCTAAACCGCTGGTGCCGTCCAGCACGGACGTGCCGTGCCGCGTGCGTCCGCTCAGGCGGGCAGGAGCGCGAGCGGCCGCGCCGGCGTGCCGGAGCCGCCGACGAGCCGCAGCGGGCCGACGACGAGCAGCGCGCCGCGCGGCGGGAGCTGCTCGAGGTGCACGAGGCCCTCGAGCTGCCAGAGGCCTGCGGGGAGCGTGATGAAGTGCACCGGGCA
>DASXXY010000310.1:0-7454 GCA_036502805.1 Gaiellales bacterium
GGCGGGCGCGCGGCCGAGGAGCTCGTCTACGACGAGCGCACCACGGGCGCCGCGAACGACCTCGAGAAGGTGACCGCGACCGCGAAGGCCATGATCATGCGCTTCGGCATGAGCGACACGCTCGGCCCGCGCGCCTTCGGCCGCAATCACGACCAGCCGTTCCTCGGCCGCGAGTTCTCGCAGGAGCCCGACTACTCCGAGGAGACCTCGCGCACGATCGACGCCGAGATCCTGCGCATCGTCGAGGAGGCCGACCAGCGCGCCAAGACGGTGCTCGCGGCCCACTCGGACACGCTGCACCGGCTCTCGAAGGTGCTGCTCGATCGCGAGACGATCGATCGCCCGCAGTTCCTGCGCCTGCTCGACGGCGCGTCCCAGGAAGAGGTCTTCCCGCCGGCCCCGCCGGCCCCCGCGGAGCCGGTCGCCGAGCCCAAGAAGGAGAAGCGCAGCATCCTCCCGGGTCTGCCGAGCCTCCCGAGCGAGCCGGACGCCCAGCCCGGCGGCGCGTAAGCCTCTTCCGGGTTGGCGCGGCCGAGGTTTCTGACTGCATGGGCGTGCGTGGCAGGCGAGCGGCGAGCGTTGCCGAGGGCGCCGGCGGCGCGCCGCTCGTGCCGATGAGCCTCGCGACGGCCGGGCGCGTCGCGCTCGCCGCGCGAGGGCGTCAGGCACGGCACTCATCCAGCTAGCACCCCTCAGCGAGCGCTACGTGCGCGGCGCGCTCCTCGGCGTCGTCAACATCACGCCCGACTCGTTCTCGGACGGCGGGCGCTTCGCCGATCCCCAGGCCGCGATCGCGCAGGGCCGCCGGCTCGCGGCCGAGGGCGCGGCGATCGTCGACGTCGGCGGCGAGTCGACGCGGCCGGGCGCCGAGTCCGTGCCGCTCGCCACCGAGCTCGCACGCGTGCTGCCCGTGCTCGAGGCGCTCGTCGCGGACGGCATCGCCGTCTCGATCGACACGAGCAAGGCCGAGGTCGCGCGCCGTGCGCTCGCGGCCGGCGCCGTGCTCGTGAACGACGTCACGGCGCTGCGCGCCGATCCCGGCATGGCGGCCGTCGTCGCCGAGGCAGGCGCCGACCTCTGCCTCATGCACATGCTCGGCGAGCCGCGCACGATGCAGGACGACCCGCGCTACGAGGACGTCGTCGGCGAGGTCGAGGCGTTCCTGGCCGAGCGCGCGGAGGCGGCCGTCGCGGCCGGCGTCGCACGCGAGCGCATCGCGCTCGACCCCGGCATCGGCTTCGGCAAGACGCTCGAGCACAACCTCGCGCTGCTGCGCGCCCTGCCGCGGCTCGCGGCGCTCGGCCCGCTGCTGCTCGGCGTCTCCCGCAAGCGCTTCCTGGGCGCGCTGACGGGTCGTGACGTCGCGGCCGACCGCGTGGCCGCGTCGACCGCGGCGGCGCTCTGGTGCTACCGCGGCGGCGCCCATCTCCTGCGCGTGCACGACGTGCGCGCGACTGCCGATGCGCTCGCCGTCGAGCGGGCGCTGGAGGGTGTTTCATGCTGACGCCGCCGCTCACGATCGAGATCCGCGGGCTCGCGCTCCACGCCCATCACGGCGTGCATCCGCACGAGCGCGAGGACGGGCAGCGCTTCCTGCTCGACCTGGTGCTGATCCCGCGGTCGGGACTGGCCGCCGAGACCGACCGGCTGGACGATGCCGTGTCGTACGGCGACGCCGCCCGGCTGGCCGTGGAAATGGCCACGAGCACGCGTTTCGACCTCATCGAGCGCCTCGCGGCGCACGTCGCGGACGCCCTGCTGGCGCGCCTGCCGCTGGAGCGCGCGACCGTCACCGTGCACAAGCCCGATGCGCCGCTCGGACTCGAGTTCGACGACGTCTCCGTGACCGTCACGCGCGTCCGCGTGCTGTCATCTCGTACCTAACCGCACATGATTCGTGGCGAACCGCACGACACACCGCCGGGTTTGCTATCGGGGGGCTAGACCGGCCTTGACCATGGGCTAGTTGGCGGTTGCAGGCCACCCTCCGAGCGGTGACACTCGCTGGTATGGACTCGGGGAGGAGCGCGTCGGAAGACGCCACAAGGCGGATTTCGATTCTGGTGGCAGAGGACAACGACCTCTATCGGAGGGGTCTCGTGTCCGTGCTCGCGGATCGGGCGTTCGCCGTGCTCGGCAGCGCGTCGCTCGGATCGGACGCCGTGCGCATGACCGCGGAGCTGCAGCCCGACGTCGTGCTGCTCGATCTCGTGCTCGCCGACGGCGACAGCATCCCGCGCATCTCGGAGATGATCGAGGCGCACCCGACCGTCAAGGTCGTCGTGCTGAGCTCGAGCTCCGACCGCGACTCGTTCCTGCGCTCGCTGCGTGCGGGCGCCGCCGGCTTCCTCTCGAAGGATCAGTCGCCGTCCGGCCTCGAGCGCGCCCTGCACGGCCTGCTGCGCGGCGAGGCGCCGATCTCGCGCCTGCTCACCATGCACCTGGTCGACGAGGTCCGGCGCGAGGATCGCCGCCGTGAGATCGCGGCGCTCGTGCCCGACCGCGACCATCTCACGCCGCGCCAGCTCGAGATCCTGCGGATGCTCGCGGGCGGCGCGACGACGGTCGGCATCGCCACGGAGCTGTACCTCTCGGTCGAGACCGTGCGCTGGCACATCAAGTCGATCCTCCGCAAGCTCGGCGTGCGCTCGCGCGCCGATGCCATCGCGTGCCTCGAGGAGCTCCAGGCCGTCTAGGGTTGGCCGCGTGCGCGCGGTCTACATCGGTCTCGGCGGCAATCTCGGCGATCCCGTGGCGACGCTGCGGGAGGCGCTCGCGCTCGTGGCGGAGCTGCCCGGCGTGCAGCTCGACGCCGTCTCCTCGGCCTACGAGAGCGCTCCGGTCGGCCTCACCGATCAGCCGCCCTTCGTCAACGCCGCCGCGCGCCTGCTCACGGACGCCCCGCTCGCCGCTCTGCTCGCGGGCCTGCTCGCCGTCGAGCGCGAGCTCGGCCGCGTGCGCAGCGTCCGCTACGGGCCGCGCACGTGCGACCTCGACATCCTGCTCGCAGGCGACGAGGTCGCCGACGAGCCCGGCCTCGCGGTGCCGCACCCGCGCCTCGGCGAGCGCCGCTTCGCGCTCGCGCCGCTCGTCGAGCTCGATCCCGCGCTGCGGCTCCCCGGGGGCGCGCTCCTGAGCTCCTTGCTGGCCGGCGTCGGCGATCAGGCCGTGCAGCGGCTCGACGGCGTTGCACTACGATGACGAGCACGCGAGGGGAAGGCCGAACGTGTCCAACATCGACGAGCTCGAGGAATACGACGCCGAGCTTGAGCTCAGGCTCAAGAAGGAGTATGCGGACGTCTACGGGCTGTTCCGCTACTGCGTGCTGACGCAGGAGGCGACCTACCTCTGCAACCAGCTCGACCTCCGCATCGAGCACCAGCCGTCCTACCCGATGATCCACGTCGCGATGGAGGACGTCTGGGTGTGGGACAAGAACCGCCCGACGCGCATCATCCCGCGCACGGACATCCACACGACGCAGGACGTCACGATCGAGGAGCTGCGGCCGCCCGAGAGCACGCCGCCGATCGATCCGCCGGCGGCCTAGAGCGGCCCCGGTCGATGCTGCTCGCCGTCGACGTCGGCAACACGCAGACGCACCTCGGCCTCTGGCGGGGCGCGGAGCTCGCACACAGCTGGCGCATCGCGACGCGCCCGCTGCGCACGGCCGACGATCTCGCCGTGCAGCTCGACGGCCTGCTGGCGCTGCGCGACCTCGACACGAGCGAGGTCACGGCGCTCGTCGTGTCGTCGACCGTGCCCGTGCTCGCGGTGGAGTGGACGGGGGTGGGCGAGAGCGCGCTCGCGGTCGACACGCTCCTGATCGGGCCGGGCGTGCGCAGCGGCATGCCGATCCTGATGGACAACCCGCGCGAGGTGGGCCCGGACCGCATCGTCAACGCGGTCGCGGCGCATGCGCGCTGGAGCGGCGCGTGCATCGTCGTCGACTTCGGCACGTCGACGAACTTCGACGCCGTCTCCGCCAGGGGCGAGTACGTCGGCGGCGTGCTGGCGCCCGGGGTCGCGATCTCGATGGAGGCGCTCTTCGACCGCGCCGCGCGGCTCTCGCGCGTCGAGTTCGTGGAGCCGCCGACGGTGATCGGGCGCAACACCGTGCACGCGCTCCAGAGCGGCGTCGTCTACGGCTTCGCCGGGCAGGTCGACGGCATCGTCCGGCGCATGCAGGGCGAGCTCGGCGGCGCGCGCGTCTTCGCCACGGGCGGGCTCGCGGGGCTGATCGCGCCGCACTGCGAGACCGTCGACGAGCACGTCCCCGATCTCACGCTCGAGGGCCTGCGGCTCGTCTACGAGCTCCAGACCCGCGACTGAGGCCCGTCAGCCGGCCGAGTAGATCGAGATCGGCAGGTCGAGGAGCTCGTCGTCCTCGATCGCGCCGAGCGCCTCGATGTCGCGCCCGCTCTGCTGCACGAGCGGCAGCGCCTCCGGGCACGCGGCCAGCAGCAGGCGCTCGACCTCGTCGATCGTCGTCGCCTGCGCGAGCGCGGCGCGCATGCCCGGGCCGAGGCGGCCGCCTCGCAGGTACCAGCCGTAGAACTTGCGCAGCCAGCCGACGGCGCGCTCGGGCGTCATCTCGCGCGCGACCTCGCGCACGAAGCGCACGAGCTCGTCCACGAGCTCCGCGTCGCTCGGCGTGCGGGACACGCCGTCGACGAGTTCGGCGAGCAGCCACGGATCGCCCTGGGCGCCGCGCGCGATCATGACCGCGGCCGCGCCCGTCGCGTCGAGCACATCCTGGGCGCCCGCCCGGGTCGTGATGTCGCCGGAGGCCATGACGGGGACGTCGACGAGCTCCACGAGCTCGGCCGTGAGCCCGTGGTCGGCGTGGCCGGTGTACATCTGCTGCGCGGAGCGCGGGTGCAGCGTGATCGCCTGCGCACCGACGTCGGCGAGCTTCGGCCCGAGCACGAGGCAGTCGCGCGAGCCGTTGCGCACGCCGCGCCGCAGCTTCACGGTCACGGGCACCGAGACGGCCTCGGCGACCGCGCGCGTGACGCCGATCGCGATCTCGTGGTTGTCGAGCGCGGATGCGCCGGCGCCGGTCTTCGTGACCTTGCGCACCGGGCAGCCGAAGTTGATGTCGATGATGTCCGCGCCGGCGGCCTCGCACATGCGCGCGGCCTCCGCGACCGTCGCCGGGTCGGAGCCGAAGACCTGGACGGCGAGCGGATGCTCGTCGCGCGCGATCCGCAGGTAGCCGAGCGTGCGCGCATTGCCGTACGAGAGGCCGCAGGCGGAGACCATCTCCGAGCACACGAGCCCCGCGCCGAAGCGGCGGCCCTGGCGCCGGAACGCCTGCACCGAGACGCCCGCCATCGGCGCCAGCACGACGCGCGAGCCGATCTCGACCGTTCCGATCTGGAACGGCGACGAGAGCTCGGTGGTGCTGGCGTGGAGAGTGGTGGACTGCACGGTGCAACCCAGTGTACGCTGCGGCTTGGCGCCGTCGAGACGCATGTGTTTCGTGCGCCCTGATGAGGTTTTTCCGGCGGCCACCGGCCGTCCGGGCCCTATGGAGGCAACGTGGAGCGAGACGTCCTGCTCACTCAGGAGGGCTACGAGAAGCTGCAGGAAGAGCTGCAGTCGCTGTCGACCGACAAGCGTCGCGAGGTCGCCGACCGCATTCGCATTGCGCGCGAGTTCGGCGACATCTCCGAGAACTCGGAGTTCGACGACGCGAAGAACGAGCAGATGCTGCTCGAGAAGCAGATCGCGAAGCTCGAGGAGCGCCTGCGCTCCGCGCGCATCATCGATCCGAGCGACGCCGACGCCGGCGCCGTGAGCGTTGGCCTCGAGGTCACGGTCAAGGACGTCGAGCGCAAGCGCGACGCGACGTACCGCATCGTGGGCTCGGCCGAGGCCGACCCGTCCGCCGGCCGGCTCTCGAACGAGTCGCCCGTCGGGCGTGCGCTGATGGGCAAGAAGAAGGGCGAGACGGTCGAGGTGAGCGTGCCGGCCGGCGTGCTCAAGCTCAAGATCGTCAACATCGCCGTTCCGGCGTGACGTGAGCGAGGGCCGCTCGCTCGACCAGCTTCCCCACCGCTTCGCCGATCGCAGCGAGATCGCCGCCGTGCGCAGCGCGCACGGCGATCTCGCTGCCGGCGCGGCGTCGGGGGAGCGCTTCCGGCTGGCCGGCCGGGCGATGGCCCGGCGCGTGCACGGCAAGCGGGCGTTCGTCGATCTCGAGGACCGCAGCGGCAAGCTGCAGCTGCTGGCGAGCGAGGACGAGACCGGCGAGGAGCTCTTCGCCGCGTTCTGCGACACGCAGCTCGGCGACGTCATCGGCGTCGCGGGCGAGGCGATCGCGAGCCGCCGCGGCGAGCTGACGCTGCGCGTCGAGGAGTTCGCGCTGCTCGCGCCCTGCGACCGCCCCCTGCCCGACCTGCACCACGGCCTCGCCGACGTCGAGGCGCGCTACCGCCAGCGCTACGTCGACCTGATGGTCAATCCCGACGTGCGCGAGATGGTCGAGCGGCGCGCGCGGATGATCGCGGCCGGGCGCGCCTACCTCGACGGGACCGGCTTCCTCGAGGTCGAGACGCCGATCCTGCAGCCGCTCTACGGCGGCGCCAACGCGCGGCCGTTCACGACGCACCACAACGAGCTCGACCGCACGTTCTACCTGCGCATCGCCACGGAGCTGTACCTCAAGCGCCTGATCGTGGGCGGCCTCGAGCGCGTCTACGAGATCGGCAAGAACTTCCGCAACGAGGGCGTGTCGTACAAGCACAACCCCGAGTTCACGGTCATCGAGTGGTACGAGGCCTACGCCGACTACGGCGACGGCATGCGCCGCACCGAGGAGTACACCGCCGCGAGCGTGCGCGGCGCGCTCGGCACGACGGTCATCACGCGCGACGGGCGCGAGGTCGACATGGCGCCGCCGTGGCCCCGCACGCCGCTCGCGGCCGCGATCGAGCAGGCCTGCGGCATCGACGTGATGGCCCACCGGCACGCGCCGGACGGCGTCGCGACGCTGCGCGCGGCGCTCGTCGAGCGCGGCGCGGCCGCAGCCGCCGGCGACACGACCTGGGCGCTGCTCGTCGACCGCGCGCTCTCGCACTTCGTCGAGCCCGCCATCGTCGAGCCCGTCTTCCTCGTCGACTACCCGACCGAGCTCTCGCCGCTCGCCCGCCCGTTCGCCGGCGACCCGTCGCTGGTCGAGCGCTACGAGGCGTTCTGCTGCGGCATGGAGTTCGCGAACGGCTACAGCGAGCTGAACGACCCGAACCTTCAGCTCCAGCGCTTCGAGGAGCAGGTCGCGATGCACGCCGCCGGCGACGCCGACGCCCAGCCGCTCGACGCCGACTACGTCGAGGCGCTGCGCTACGGCCTCGCGCCCACCGCCGGCCTCGGCCTCGGCATCGACCGCCTCGCGATGCTCGTCTGCGGCCAGGCCTCGATCCGCGACGTCATCCTCTTCCCGGCCCTGC
>DASXXY010000311.1:0-9148 GCA_036502805.1 Gaiellales bacterium
CGGCCATGAGCAGGGACGGCGGCAGGTTCAGCGTGCGCCGGCGCTTGCCGTCGACCTCGCCTGCGAGCGCGAAGAACTCGCCGTGGCTGAGGTTGCCGTCCTCGCTCGTGAGGATGTAGCGCCGTCCGCTCACGCCCCCGCGCTCGATCGCCAGCAGGCCCTCGGCCACGTCGCGCACGTCGATCGAGGAGACGCCGCCGGCGACCGTCGTGCGCAGCAGGCCGCGCAGGTACTCCTCGACCACGAACGTGTTGATGCGGTTGACGTCCCCCGCGCCGAGCAGGAAGCCGGGGCAGGCCATGACGACGTCCTGGCCCTCGGCGACGGCGCGCGCCACGACCTCCTCGCCGAGCCGCTTGCTGCGCGCGTAGCGGTTGGACCAGGCGCCCTCGGGGAACGCGGAGTCCTCGTCCTGCGGCCGCGCGGGATCGTCCGCGTAGCCGATCGCGGCGACGCTCGAGACCTGCACCACGCGCCCGCTCCCGGCTGCCTTCGCCGCCGCCAGCAGGCTCGCGAGGCCGTCGACGTTGACCGCCTGCAGGCGCGCCTCGTCCACGGCGTCGTACGAGAGCACGCCGGCGAGATTGAAGACCGCCTCGGCGCCCGCGCAGGCAGCGACCAGCGTCTCGGGCCGGGTCACGTCGGCGGTCATCCGCTCGACGCCGAGGCCGGCGAAGGCATCGCTCGGGCGATGCTCGAGCACGCGCACGGCGCGTCCCTCCTCGAGCAGGCGCGCGACGAGGGCGCGCCCCATGAATCCGGTGGCGCCCGTGACGAGGACGGGAGACATGGCGGCAGAGACTACCTTGACATCGCGAGCGCGCCGAATGAGACTACGACGGATGTCGCCCGTCGCCCGCAGCGCTGCAACGACGCCCCTCTGGGGCTGGTGGCGCTGGTCCAGGCGGCGGGGCGCTCACGCCTAGTCGCGGCTCCACGCCGCGCCAGACGCCCCGCCACAGCCTCTCCGTGAGGTTCTCCGTGTTGCTCCGATGACGACGTACCCACCGCTCCCGACAATCCCGCCGCCCGCCTCGTCGCGGCGCGCGCGCCCGACCGTGCGCGAGCTGCCCGCCGACCTGCTGACGCCGGTCGCGGCCTACCTGCGCGTCCGTCACCGCGGCCCCGGGTTCCTGCTCGAGTCGGTCGAGCGCGGCCAGCAGGTCGGCCGCTACTCGTTCATGGCGGCCGGCTGCGAGGCGATCGAGCTCGACGCGGCGACCGGCTTCCAGCCGCTGCGCGACGCGCTCGCCCGCCACGCCGACGCCGACCTCACCGGCCTGCCCCCGTTCTGCGGCGGCGTCGTCGGCCACCTCGCCTACGACGCCGCGGCGGCGTTCGAGCCGAGCGTGCCGCTGCCACCGCTGCGCGAGGGCGACGACGCGGCGCTCGGGCGCTTCCTCTTCGCGCCCGTCGTCGTCGCGTTCGACCACGTGCGCCAGACGCTGCAGGTCGTCGCCCAGCCCGGCTACGACGCAGAGGCCGACGCGCTCTGCGCCGACCTGCTCGGCCCCCTGCCCGGCGGCGTCGGGCCCGTGCCCGCGCTCAGCGGCGCCGGGCAGAGCTACCCCGAGCGGACGCCCGCGGACTACGAGGCGATGGTGCGCGCTGCGCAGGTGCACATCGAGCGCGGCGACATCTTCCAGATGGTGCCGTCGCAGCTGATCGCGCGGCCGACGGCCGCCAGCGCGTTCTCGCTCTATCGCGCGCTGCGCGCCGTGAACCCCTCGCCGTACATGGTCTTCTGCGATCTCGGCGACCGCCAGATCGTGTCGGCCTCGCCCGAGACGCACGTCTCGCTCTCGCGCGCCGGCCTCGCCACGCTCAAGCCGATCGCCGGCACGCGGCGCCGCGACGCCGATGGCGCGGCCGACGACGCGCTCGCGCTCGAGCTCGCGGCCGACGAGAAGGAGCGGGCCGAGCACCTCATGCTCGTCGACCTCGCGCGCAACGACCTCGGGCGCGTCTGCCGCCCGGCGACCGTCGCGGTGTCGAAGCTGCTCGAGGTCGAGCGCTACTCGCACGTCATGCACCTCGTCTCGCAGGTGGACGGCCGCCTGCGCGACGACGAGGACGCGTTCTCGCTGCTGCAGGCGACGTTCCCCGCGGGCACCGTCAGTGGCGCGCCCAAGGTGCGGGCCATGCAGCTGATCTCGCAGATCGAGGGCACGCGCCGCGGCGTCTACGCGGGCGCGCTCGGCTACGTCGGCTTCGACGGCTCGCTCGACACGTGCATCGCGCTGCGCACGATCGTCATGCGCGACGGGGTGGCGCTGCTGCAGGCCGGCGCCGGCATCGTCGCCGATTCCGATCCGGCCGGCGAGCACGTCGAGTGCATGAACAAGCTGGCCGCGCTCGCGGCCGCCATCGACCTCGCCGAGACGGGAAGGTACGGCCGATGACCGTGATCGCGCCGCCCGGCGCGGCCGAGGACGCCCCGCGCGTCCTGCTGATCGACAACTACGACTCGTTCACCTACAACCTCGCGCACCTGCTCTGCGAGGCCGGCGCGTTCGTCGACGTCCGCCGGCACGACGCCGTGACGCCCGAGGAGGCCGAGGCGCTCGCGCCGACGCACCTGGTCATCTCGCCCGGCCCCGGACGCCCCGGCGAGGCCGGCGTCTCGGCGCAGATGATCGAGCGCTTCGCCGGACACATTCCCGTGCTCGGCGTCTGCCTCGGGCACCAGTGCATCGTCGAGGTCTACGGCGGCGTCGTGGAGCGCGCACGGCGGCTCATGCACGGCAAGGTCGGCACTGTCGACCGCATCGCCGAGGACGCGCTGCTGGACTCGCTGCCGGAGTGTTTCGACGCCGGCCGCTACCACTCGCTGGCCGCGATCGAGCCACTGCCCGAGGTGCTGATCGCCACGGCACGCGACCGCGACGGCGAGGTCATGGCCCTGCGCCACCGCGACATCCCGCACCTGCATGGCGTGCAGTTCCACCCCGAGTCGGTGCTCACGCCCGCCGGCGACGTGATCGCGCGCAGCTTCCTCGCGCTGGGGAGCGCCGCGTGATCTCGCAGACGATCGACCGCCTGCTCGCCGGCGAGGCGCTGAGCACGGGCGACACGGAGGAGGCCGTCGGGCTCGTGATGCGCGGCGAGGCCGACCCGGCGCAGATCGCGGGACTGCTGGTGGCGCTGCGCGCGAAGGGCGAGACGGTCG
Source organism: Gaiellales bacterium (assembly GCA_036502805.1). Lineage (GTDB taxonomy): Bacteria > Actinomycetota > Thermoleophilia > Gaiellales > JALYLC01 > JALYLC01. The sequence continues at coordinate 3,170 of DASXXY010000311.1, forward strand.
ACGAGCTCGTCGGCGCAGCGCGCGCCATGCGCGCCCACGTCGTCCCGGTGCGGGCGGCGCGCGACGACCTCGTCGACACGGCCGGCACCGGCGGGGATGGCTCGGGCACCTTCAACATCTCGACGACCGCGGCGCTCGTGGCGGCCGCCTGCGGCTGCGCCGTCGCCAAGCACGGGAATCGCGCCGCCACCTCCCGCTCGGGCTCGGCCGACCTGCTCGAGGCGCTCGGCGTGCCCATCGCGCTGACGCCGGAGCAGGCTGCGCACATGATCGAGACCTGTGGCTTCGGCTACCTGCACGCACCCGACCACCATCCGGCCATGCGCCATGCAGGCCCGGTGCGGCGCTCGCTCGGCGTGCGCACCGTCTTCAACCTGCTCGGGCCGCTGACGAACCCGGCGGGCGCCCGCCGGCAGCTGATCGGCGTCTACGCCGCGCAGTGGGTGGAGCCGATGGCCCAGGCGCTCGCCGCGCTCGGCTGCGAGCACGGCATGGTCGTGCACGGTCAGCCGGGCATCGACGAGCTCTCGCCCTGCGGCGCGACGACGATCGCGACGGTGCGCGACGGCGCGGTCACGCTCTCGGAGCTCGATGCGCGCGAGCTCGGGATCGCGCTCTGCGCAGTCTCCGACCTGGCCGGCGGCGATCCACGGCGCAATGCCGAGATCACGCTCGCGGTGCTCGCCGGCGAGCCGGGCCCCGCAGCCGACGCCACCGCCCTCAACGCGGCCGCCGCACTCGTGGTGGCGGGGCGGGCGGGCGATCTCGGCGAAGGTGTGGAGCTGGCACGCGAGGCGCTGCGCTCGGGCGCTGCGATGGCGACGTTGACGGCGCTGCGCGCCGCGGGGAGGGAACTGGCATGAGCTATCTCGAGGGCATCGGCGCCTGGACGCGCGAGCGGCTGGAGGAGCGCCGAGAGACGCGCTCGCTGGCCGCCGCGCTGCTGCACACGGGTGCGAAGGCCGTCATCGCCGAGGTCAAGCGCTCCTCGCCCTCGCAGGGCGAGATCGCCGCCGGCGCCGATCCCGCCGCGGTCGCGCAGGCCTACGAGCGGGGCGGCGCCGCCGCGATCTCCGTGCTCACCTCGGCGCGCGACTTCGGCGGCTCGTACGCCGACCTCGCGGCCGTGCGCGCGGTGGTCGACGTGCCGGTGCTGTGCAAGGACTTCTTCGTCGACGTCTGGCAGGTCACGGAGGCGCGCGTGCACGGCGCCGACGCGATCCTCGTGCTGCTCTCGCTCGTCGAGGACAGCCTCGCCGTCGACCTCATCCAGGCGGCGGAGGACCTCGAGATGGAGGCGCTCGTCGAGGTACACGACGGCGCGGAGCTCGAGCGGGCGCTCGACCTCGGCACGCCGATCATCGGCGTCAACGCGCGCGACCTCGCGACGCTCGAGATCGACCGCGCGCGGCAGACCGAGCTGCTGCGCCGCCTCCCGAAGGGCCTCCTGCGGATCGCCGAGTCGGGCATCGAGACGCCCGACCACGCCCGCGCGGTGCGCGACGCCGGGGCCGACGCGCTGCTCGTGGGCACGGCCCTGATGCGCGATCCCCAGCTGCTCGCGGCGCTCGTGCGGTGACGCGGTGACGGTCGTCAAGATCTGCGGCGTGACGCGCGCCGAGGATGCGGCCGCGGCCGTCGCGGCCGGTGCCGACATGATCGGCGTGATCCTCTGGGCGGCCAGCCCGCGAGCCGCGAGCGAGGGGCAGGCACGGCGCGTGCGCGAGGCCGTGCCTCCCGGCGTGCCGCTCGTCGGCGTGTTCGTGGACGAGGCGCCCGAGCGCATCGACGAGCTCGTCGACGCCATCGGCCTCGACCGCGTGCAGCTGCACGGCTCCGAGCCGCCGGAGCTGCTCGCGCGCTACGGCGAGCGCGCGCTGCGCGGCGTGCGCGACGGCGACGTCTCGGGCATCCCGGCCGCCGTGCCGGTGATCTACGACCGCCCGTGGGGCGAGACGCGCGACGTCGAGGCGCTGTACGCGCACTGGCGCCTCGCGAGCACGCTCGTGGCCGGGCACCGGCTGCTGCTCGCGGGACGGCTCGACCCGGGGAACGTCGCGCAGGCGGTGCGCGAGGTGCGGCCGTACGGGATCGACTGCTCGAGCGGCGTCGAGAGCGCCGCCGGCATCAAGGACCACGACCGCGTGCGGCGCCTCGTCGCCGCCGCCAAGGAGGCGTGATGAGCACCGCACAGCGAGGCCTCGACGTCCAGCACGCGCCCGACGCCCTCGGGCGCTTCGGGAGGTTCGGCGGGCGCTTCGTGCCCGAGACCGTGATGGCCGCGCTCGACGAGCTCGAGGCGGCGCTCGCGACGGCGCTCGTCGACCCGGCGTTCGAGGCCGAGCTCTCGGCGCTCGCGCGCGACTACGTCGGGCGCGCCACGCCGCTCTACCTCGCGGAGCGCCTCACGGCCGAGGTCGGCGGCGCGCGCATCTGGCTCAAGCGCGAGGACCTCGCGCACACCGGCGCGCACAAGATCAACAACGCGGTCGGCCAGGCGCTGCTCGCCGTGCGCCTCGGCAAGCGGCGCATCGTGGCCGAGACCGGCGCCGGCCAGCACGGCGTCGCGAGCGCGACCGTGTGCGCGCGCTTCGGGCTCGAGTGCATCGTCTACATGGGCGAGGAGGACACGCGCCGGCAGGCGCCCAACGTCACGCGCATGCACCTGCTGGGCGCCACCGTCATCCCCGTGACGTCCGGCACCGCGACGCTCAAGGAGGCCATGAACGAGGCCATCCGCGACTGGATCGCGAACGTCGAGACGACGCACTACCTGATCGGCTCGGCCGCCGGCCCCCACCCGTATCCAACGCTCGTGCGCGAGCTGCAGTCGGTGATCGGGCGCGAGGCGCGCGCGCAGATGCTCGCGCAGGCGGGGCGGCTGCCGGACGCCGTCGTCGCGTGCGTCGGCGGCGGCTCCAACGCGATCGGGACGTTCCACCCGTTCCGCGACGACGCCGTGCGCCTGATCGGCGCCGAGGCCGGCGGCGACGGTGTCGACCTGCACGCCGCGTCGATCGGCGGCGGCCGCGTCTCCGTGCTCCACGGCTCGCGCTCGTTCGTGCTCTGCGACGAGCACGGGCAGGTCTCGGAGAGCCACTCGATCTCGGCCGGCCTCGACTATCCCGGCGTCGGCCCCGAGCACGCGCAGCTCGCCGACAGCGGTCGCGCCGAGTACGTGCGCGTGAGCGACGACGAGGCGCTCGAGTCGTTCCACCGCCTCTGCCGCAGCGAGGGCATCATCCCGGCGCTCGAGTCCTCGCACGCGCTCTTCGCGGCCGAGCGCCTGGCGCGCGAGCTCGGGCCGGAGGCCGACGTCATGGTGTGCCTCTCGGGCCGCGGCGACAAGGACATCGACACCGTCGTCGGCCGGAGCGCCGGGGCGTGAACGTGCGCACCCCGGCGCTCGCGATCTACCTCATGGCAGGCGAGGACCTGCCCGACGCGGCCGCGGCCGCGGTCGCTGCGGGCGCGACCGCGATCGAGGTGGGCATCCCGTTCTCCGACCCGCTGGCGGACGGCCCGGTGATCCAGCGCGCTGCCCAGGCCGCGCTGGCGGCCGGCATGACGCCGCCGCGCTGCCTCGAGCTGCTGGCCGCGACGCGCGCGCGGCTCGGCGACGGCACGCCCCTGATCCCCATGACGTACGCGGCGATCGTCGAGCGCTACGGCCCGGTGCGCTTCTGCGCCGACGCCGCCGCCGCGGGCGCGACGGGGCTGATCGTCGCCGACGTGCCGCCCGACGACGGCGACGAGCTGCAGGCCGAGAGCGCTCGCAACGGCATCGACCTCGTGCAGCTGATCTCGCTCACGAGCGCCGCTGCGCGCCTCGAGCTGGCGTGCCGCACGAGCCGCGGCTTCATCTACGTGGTCTCCGCGATCGGCACGACGGGAGCGCGCGACGAGCTCGACGTCGAGCGGCTGCGCGGCCTGCTGGCGCGCGTCCGCGCCCACGCGGGCGAGCTGCCGCTGCTGTGCGGCTTCGGCGTCTCGCGAGCCGCGCAGGTCAGCGCCCTGCGCGCAGCCGGTGCCGACGGCGTGATCGTCGGCTCGGCCGCGATCGCGGCGCTCGAGAGCGGCGGGGTCGGCGCGCTCGCCGAGCTCGTCGGCTCGCTCGCCGGCGGCCTGTAGCGACCTCAGTCGCCGGCGAGGCCGACGCGCACGAGCTCGCGTCGCAGCGCGTCCAGGGCGCGCCGGAAGCGCATGCGCGCAGCGTCCTCGCCGAGGCCGAGGCGCAGGCCGCAGTGCGCGAACGAGAGCCCGTCGAGCAGCCGCAGCTCGACGATGCGGCGCTGGGACTCCGGCAGCCGCGCGAGGCATTCGTCGAGCGCGAGACGGCTGTCCGGGTCGTCGAGTCCGCCGGCAGCGCCACGGTCCGACGCCTCCAGCCGCGCACGCGCCGCGCGCTCGCGGACGGCCGATCCGATCGTGTCCGCGGCGTGGCGCTGGGCGACGCGCGCGAGCCAGGCGCGCGTGTTCGAGGGTGGCCGGGAGCGCGCGGCCAGCAGCAGGTCGACGAAGACGTCCTGCGTCAGATCCTCGGCCAGGTCGGAGCTCCCGAGACGCTGCGCGAGCCCCCGCGCGACCGACGCCCGCAGCTCGCGGTAGGCGCCGTCGACGTCGCGCTCCGAGCGCGCTCGGGAGGCACGCACGGGCGCGCGGATGCCGGCTTCCGCAGCGCGCGCGTCCTCCACGGACCTTGTTGCCGAACGGACGCCGTGCGTAACGGGAATGCGCGAACGGGTGCCCCCGAACCCCTATCCAAGGCTATGGGAATCGCATCGCACATGCGTAATAGATCAGCTTTCTGATCCGATTTCTCGCGTTCGGTACCGCGTCCGCAGGCGGACTTGAGCGGCGAGAGCACCAACGGCGCCAGGCCGGTGCACAACTGCAGGAGGTACGCGTGGTCCCACTCGTCTCGAGGAAGCTGGTGGCGGCGGTGGCCGTCATCGGCGTCGCCCTCCCGGTCGGCATCGCGTGGGGCGCGACCGACTTCTCCTACGGCAGCACGCCGCGCTATCTCAACGGCATGGCACAGACGCCCGGAGCGGCTTACCGCAACTACAACCGCATGTCGACGAGCACCGGCGACACGAAGTACATCTGCTACGGGCCTGCCGGCACCGGCACGTGCTACGCGAACACGACGCTCGTCAGCAACTCGGCCTTCCTCAACCTCACCACGAGCGGGGCCTACGGCTACGGCACCGCAGGGGCCAAGTGCGGCGACTACGTGACGCTCTACGTCGACTGCGACACCACGCAGCCATGACGCATCCCACTCATGCACTGACCCGCCGCCAGGCACTCGCACGCGTGGTCGTGAGCGTTGCGATCGGCGCCGGCATCGCCGCGATCATCGTCGTCCACGGCGTCTCGACGTCGAGCGCGGGCGTCGAGGCCACGGCGCCCGGGACCGCCTCCGCGCAGCTGACCGCGCTGCAGAAGGTCCCGGTCGACCGCACGCCGCCGTCCGACGTCCAGGCCGGCCTCGCCGGCGGCTCGGCGAGGACGGACGCCGTGCGCGCGCTCGGGACGGTCGGCGGCGATCGCACGCTCTACGCCGCCGTGCGCCCCAGTGGCGGGGTGTGCAACGCCCTCGCCGGCGCCAAGGGCGGCGTCGGCACGACCTGCGCCGACACGCTCCGGAACGGCATCACCATCTCGGCGTCGGACGACTCGGGATGGGTCGTCTACGGCTTCGCCGCAGACGATGTCGTCGCCGTGGACGTGATCGTGGACGGGGTGGCGCAGCCGGCGTCCATGCTCCCGGACGCGTACGCGCTCGAGCTCGGGACGGCCGACCTCGGCGACGCCTCGGCGCTCGTCGTGCACCACGCGGACGGCAGCGCCGAGACGGTCAAGTCCGGTCTCCAGGCGCCCCCGGGCGCCTGATCGCCGCGGGGGCGGGCGAGCGCTCGCCCGCCCCCGCTGTTACGCGACAGGCCCGGTGATCTAATCAACCGTATGGAGCGG
>DASXXY010000312.1:0-5843 GCA_036502805.1 Gaiellales bacterium
TCGAGTCGCCGGGATCGGCCTCGATGAGAGCGATCAGGTGGTCGTGCAGGTCGACGCCGAGACGCGACGCGACCTCGGTGCCGAGCCACTGGGTCGCGCCGTCGTCGCCGTGCATGAACGTCTCGGCGAGTGGCGGCCAGCGCGCGTCGCCGAGGTAGGCGGCGCTCTGCGCGAGCACGCGCGCGCGCCGCTCCGCGGTGAAGCCCGAGGCCTCGAAGCGGTCGCCCTCGCCGTCGCCGTCGCGGTTCTCGTCAGCCGCGAGGAAGGACCGCAGATCGTCGACCGCGACGAAGTCGTCGAGGCCGCCGTCGCGCTCGGCGAGGCGGGCGAGCAGCGCTTCGACGGCCACGCCGGCGTCGGCGTAGTCGGTCAGCGTCGCGGGCGAATCCCAATCGGCGGCGAGCGACTGCAGGATGTCGCGCGCGCCTGCGACCGCGTGGTCGTCGACATCGGCGCGAGCCAGCAGCTCGTCGAGGCGGCAGCCCACGGCGAGCTCGAGCGCATTGCCGACGCCGAGCCCATGGCGCGCCACCTGCTCGCGCACGAGCTGCGAGCGCGGCTCGCGCAGGATCAGGCCCGAGAGCTCCGTCCGTCCCCAGCCGCTCACGTGCGGCAGCAGCGCGAGCCACTCGCCGAGCGCATCGTCGGTGACGGTCGCGAGCGCGACGGCGGCGTAGAGGGTGAACTCGTCGTGGCGACCGATGATGCGGAAGAGATCGGCATCCTCGGAACGCCGGAAGCCGCTCACGAGCGCCATCGCGAACTTCACCTCGTCGCGGCGGCCGGAGCGCAGGAAGAGCTCGCGGAGCTCCGGATAGAGCCTCACCGAGTGCTCGGGCGGCGACTCCGCGAGCCGCTCCCGCAAGGCGTCGATCTTGGCCCTGACGCCGCCCTCGCGGAAGCGCTCGCGGAGCTTGCGGCGAGTGCCCGCGCTCGGCTTCGCGGCGAGCGCCTCGAGCGCCGCGTAGAGGCGGTCGACGGCCGCCTCGACCTCGGCCGGGTCACCCGGACCAGCGAAGACGCCCTCGAGCGCGCCCGGCGCGAACGCGATCGCACCCTCGGCGGCGATCGCATCGTCGGGCAGCTTCTCGCCACCCTCTGCGAGGCCGTCGACGCCCGGGCGGATGTGCGAGTCGATGTGCTCGAAGATCGAGCCGGGCTCGCGCTCGCGCTTGAGGACGCGGCCGATCACGCGCGCGGCCGGCGTGCGGCGAGCCGCGGCCGAGAGGGATGCGGGCGGGAGCTGCCGATGAACGGACGGTAACGCGCGTACGATCCGGAGCGTGAGCCGGCCCGCCAGCGACGACATCGTGCTGCGGCACGATGTCCAGGCCTCCGCCCCGCGCGTGCGCGTCTCGCTGACGCGCGCCGGCGTGACCGGCATCCAGAGCGTCATCCGCATCGCCCACGACGGCAAGGAGCGGCTCTACGCCGCCAAGCTCGAGTGCACCGTCGACCTCGATCCCGCCCACAAGGGCGTGCACATGTCGCGCTTCCCCGAGCAGATCGGCGAGTCGATCGAGCGCCTCGTGATCGGCGAGTCGCTGCACATCGAGGAGCTCGCGAGCGCGATCGCGCTGGAGACGCGCAAGAGCCAGGGCGCGCTGCGCTCGCAGGTGCGCATCGAGGCGATCCAGTCGACGACGCGCACGGCTCCGCGCAGCGGCCTCGCGAGCCAGGAGATCTCGACGCTGATCGGCATCGCGACGGCGAGCGCGCAGGGCACGCGGCGCGCCGTCGGCGTGCGCGTCCAGGGCATCACGGCGTGCCCCTGCGCGCAGGGCATGGTGCGCGACCACGCCGACGAGCGCCTGTCGGAGCTCGGCTACGGCGAGGAGGAGCGCGAGCGCATCCTCGACACCGTCCCGATCGCGACCCACAACCAGCGCGGGGAGGCCACGCTGATCCTCGGCACCCGCGCGAGCGTGCGCGCGGAGCGGCTCGCGGCGATCGCCGAGCGCTCCATGTCCGCGCCGATCCTGACGCTGCTCAAGCGCTCCGACGAGCTGCACGTCGTCGAGCAGGCGCACGCCAACCCGCGCTTCGTCGAGGACGTCGTGCGCGAGATGATCGCCGGCGTCGTCGAGGAGTTCCCCGAGCTCGAGGACGACGCGTTCGTCGAGGCCCACCAGCGCAACTTCGAGACGATCCACGCGCACGACGTGATCGCCGAGCGCACGGGGCTGCTCGGTGAGCTGCGGGGCGAGCTCGCGGGCGGCGACGGCGGCGCGCACGGCTCGCTCGACGACTGGCTCCGGAGCTAGCGTCCTGAGTCGGAGCTAGTCGTTGTTGAGGCGCTCGGCGAGCGCCACGACCGAGTTGAGCACGTAGATGACCTCGGGCCCGACGAGGTGCGCCGTGGCCAGGCGGCCGCACGCGCAGAGGTGCGAGCCCGACTCGCTGAACGAGCAGATGCCGTAGAAGCCGCCGGCGATCGAGCCGCCGTTCGAGCCCAGCAGGTCGCGGAACAGCTCCGTGTGGTCGTCGTCGGCGTCGAGCGGCATGATCGGCGCGTAGACGTCGAGCACGCGCTCGCCGGCGTAGTGCTGCAGGTAGACCGCGCAGCCGTCGCTCTCGACGAGCCAGCGACCGCGGTCGAGCGTCTGGTAGACGATCCCGAGGCGCCGCAGCACGCCCTCGACGTAGAGGTTCGCCTGATCCGACTCCTCGTCGCCGACCGTGCCGCCGAGGTCGAGCTCCTCCGTCAGCTTGACGCCGTAGCGGCGCTCGAAGATCGCGGTCTCCACGATGCGCCGCGCGCTGTCGGGGTGGCGCCGCGCCTCCTCGAGGCCCACGGCCTCCTGGCGCGCGCGCGCGTCGAAATGCAGTCGCGCCAGGTGCTCGAGCAGGCTGTCCTTGGTCGGGAAGCGCTCGAGATCGGACTCGACGGCGGCGACGATGCGCTCGAGCTCGCGGGGTGGCAAGCGGCGCATCCAGGCCTGCCGGCGGCGCACCTGCTTCAGCGCGCGCCGGACGTCGCTGCCTTCACCGTTGCGCCACAATCCGAGCACACCCTCAGTGTGGCCGATCTTTCGTCCGCTTCCAAGCAGCGCGTGTCACGAGCTCGTATCGGATGTTCTCCGCCGCAGATTCGCGCGCGACTCGGTGCCCGCGCGCAGCCGCCCGATGTTCGCGCGGTGGCGGTAGGTCACGAATCCGAAGGCCAGCGCGGCGAACGCGATCACCGGCCAGGGGCGCCCGAGCGCCACGGCCGCGACGAGGAAGCCGGCGCCGGCCGCGAGCGACGCGAGCGACACGTAGCGCAGCGTCAGGAAGACGACCACCCACACGAGCGCGGCGAGGCCGACGCCGGCGGGGAAGATCGCGAGCGCCGCGCCCGCGCCGGTCGCGACGCCCTTGCCGCCGCCGAACCCGAGCAGCACCGGGTAGCCGTGCCCGAGCATGGCGACGATGCCCGCGATCGACGCCGTCAGCGGCCCCGACCAGTGCAGCGCCGCGAGCGCGGGCAGCGCGCCCTTGGCGACATCGAGCAGCAGCGTGGCGACGCCGAAGCGCCAGCCGAAGTTGCGCCAGACGTTCGTCATGCCGGTGTTCTTGGAGCCGAGCGTGCGGATGTCGGCGCCACGGAAGACGCGCACGAGCCAGTAGCCGAAGGGCAGCGAGCCCGCGAAGTAGGCGGCGACGACGAGCGCGACCTCCTTCACGGCTGCGCCGCCCGCGGCGTGAAGTGGTGGCGCCCGCGCCAGAAGTAGTCGGCGAACGACCAGATCGTCAGCAGCAGCGCGATCGCGACGACGATGTCCGTCCACCCCGCGCCGCGGCCGGCGAGCAGCAGGCAGACGATCATCACGTTCTGCGAGAAGGCCTTGAGCTTGCCGAGCTGGGATGCGCCGATCACGCTGTCGCCGCCGGCCGCCACGAGCCGCAAGCCGGTCACGGCGAACTCGCGCGCGACGATCACGAGCACGACCCAGGCGCTGACCCGCGACTCCTCGACGAGCGCGATCAGCGCGCCCATCACGAGCAGCTTGTCGGCCAGCGGATCGAGGAAGACGCCCCCGACGCTCGACCAGCCGCGGTGGCGGCGAGCCAGGTAGCCGTCGAGCGAGTCGGTCGCCGCGGCGATGCCGTAGGCGACCGCGGCCCAGCGCTCGTGGTTCGCGAAGTCGGCCAGGATCAACCAGACGACGACCGGGACGACGAGCATCCGCGCGAGCGTGATGGCGTTGGGAGGGGTCATTCTCGAGGCGCTCGGCGCGCCGGTGACTCTAGACGAAGAAGGAGTCCGGCGCGCGCCGGCGAACGGCCGCAGCAGTGGCCACGCCGGAGATCATGCCGCTCGACCTCGTCGCCTGGGCGCTCTTCCGCCGCGGGCGCACCCCCGAGGAGGTCGCGGAGCAGACCGGGCTCGATCTCGAGCAGACGCTCGAGGCGATCATCCGCGGCTTCCGGCTGACGCTCGAGGACGGCTGACCCCGTGGACATCGCGGGCGCTCGCGTGCTCGTGACAGGAGGGGCCCGCCGGCTCGGCCGCGCGCTTGCGCTGGGCCTCGCCGAGCGTGGCGCGCAGGTCGCGTTCACCCACCACGAGTCCGGCGGCGAGGACACGGCGGCCGCGCTCGCCGCTGCCGGCGCGGGGGGCCACGCGATCGCGGCCGACCTGGCCGACGGCGCCGCCGCGATCCGCGCCGTCGAGGCGGCGGCGGCGGCGCTCGGCGGACTCGACGTGCTCGTGCACGCCGCATCGGGCGGGTTCGAGCCGGTCGACCCGCTGGACGTCACGCCCGAGCTGTTCGCGGCCGCGCTCGGCGCCACGCTGACGGGCGGCTTCTTCTGCGCACAGGCTGCTCGCCGCGCGATGGGCGAGCGCGGCGTGATCATCTTCATCACCGACGTCGCGGTGCTCGAGGCGTGGCCGCGCTTCGCCCCCCACGCGGCGGCGAAGGCCGGGCTCGCCCAGCTGACGCGCTCGCTCGCTCGCGGGTTCGCGCCGGACGTCCGCGTGTGCGCGGTGGCCCCGGGCCCGGTGCTGCTGCCCGAGGGCAGCGACGATGCCGTCGCGCAGCGCCAGGCGGCGCGCACGGCGCTCGGGCGGATCGGCGCGCCGGAAGACGTCGTCGGGGCCGTCGCCTTCCTGATCGAGGCCGATTACGTCACGGGGGAGCAGATCGTCGTCGACGGCGGTCACGGCCTCACGAGCTGAAACGGTTCACGTGGCGCCAAACCGTCGGGGTGGCGATTACGTATCAGTTGCATGTCCGTGTCCGTCTGCGGCCCGCCCCTTGCCGTAGCGCGTGAGAATCGGCAGAGTGCGGCCACCTTGGTCATCACGACCACCACCGCCGAGCGGCTGCTCGCACGCGTCGCGAGCGGCGACCGCGCCGCGTTCGCCGAGCTCTACGACCGCTACGCGAGCGCCGTCTACGGCGCCTGCCTGCGCGTCCTGCGCGAGCCGCACGCCGCCGAGGACGCCGCACAGGAGGCGTTCGCGGCCATCTGGCGGCACGCGGCGGCGTTCGACGCCGCCCGCGGCGCGGCCGGCGCGTGGATCGGGCGCGTCGCGCGCAACGCGGCGCTCGACGCGAGCCGGCGGCGCGCGCTGCGCGTCACGGCGCCCGAGGTGGACGCCATCGACGACAGCGAGAACCCCGAGGCGCTGGCCGTCGCGGCGGACGAGGCGTTCCGCCTGCGGCTCGCGCTCGACACGCTGCCGGAGCGCGAGCGCGTCGTGCTCACCCTTGCCTATACGGACGGATTGACGCAAAGTGAGATTGCAGAGCGTCTCGACCTGCCGCTCGGCACCGTCAAGACGCGGACGCGCAGCGGGCTCGCCCGCCTCGCCGAACACCTGGAGCGGGCGCAATGAGCGACCAGCTCGAACC
>DASXXY010000313.1:0-12237 GCA_036502805.1 Gaiellales bacterium
CGCGCTGCGCAGGGCCGACGCCCAGGTCGCGGCGATCCGGCGCGCGAGCCGTCGCACCGGCGTCCTGCTGGCCGCCGATCTGGATCCCGCCTACGTCGTCGTCTTCGCCGTCGTGCGCGGCGCGCTCGTCGCGAAGCGGCGGCTGCCGCGCGCCGGCGAGCCCGGGCTGGAGCTCACGGCCGTCGCGCGCGAGCTCGAGCGCGCGCTCGCACCGGAGGTCGCGCTCGCCCCGCTCGCCGAGGGGCCCTGGCTGCCGGCCGAGCGCTACTCCGAGGCGATCCTGCTGACGAGCGCCTTCGCCGGCCGCGCCCGCGGCGTCGTGCCGATCCCGTGCGCGGAGCCCGACGCGCTGGCGCTCAGGCGCGTCGCGGGCGCGCGCAGCCGCGTGCCGCTGCGCGAGCCGCTCCCGCCCGGGCGCCACGCCCGTCCTGACGACCTCGAGGCCGTCGCCTGAGGCCCCGCGCGCCCGCCCCGGCGACTGCTCGGCGGTCCCCGCACAGGCGCTTCCCAGGATTCATGCGACCCGCGCGGTAGCCTGAGGCCGTGGCGAGCAGCTTCCGGGAGCGTCTCGAGCGGCTGGCGGCAGAGCGGAGGAGCGTGCTGTGCGTCGGGCTCGACCCGAGGCCGGAGCTCCTGCCGCGCGAGGTCTTCCGCGGCGTGCGCGAGGGTCCGGCCGGTCTGGCGCGCGCGCTCGAGCGGTTCTGCACGGGCATCGTCGAGGCCGTCGCCGAGCACGCGGTGGCCGTCAAGCCGCAGCTCGCGTTCTTCGAGGCCGCCGGCCAGCACGGGCTCGGCGTCGTCGAGCGCATCTCCGAGCTGGCGCGCGAGCGCGGGCTGCTCGTGATCGCCGACGGCAAGCGCGGCGACATCGGCTCGACCGCGGAGGCCTATGCGTCGGCCTACCTCGGCAAGCGCCGCACCGCGCCGCCGCTCGCGGATGCGCTGACCGTCAACCCCTACCTCGGCGCCGACTCGCTGCAGCCGTTCGCGGACGCCTGCAGCGCCTCCGGCGGCCTCATGTTCGTGCTCGTGCGCACCTCGAACCCGGGCGGCGCCGACCTCCAGGAGCTCGAGCTCGCCGACGGCTCGCGCGTCTGGGAGCGCGTCGCGCGCATCGTCGCCTCGCTCGCACCGGTCGCCGGCGCGGTCGTCGGGGCGACGCAGCCCGGCGCCGTTGCGCGGGCGCGCGAGCTGATGCCGGAGGCGACGTTCCTCCTGCCGGGCATCGGCGCGCAGGGCGGCGACATCGCCGCGCTCGGCCCGGCCTTCGCGCCCGGCCCGGCGGGCGGCCTCGTGAGCGCGTCGCGCTCCGTGCTCTACGCCTCGCGCGACGACGGCGCCTGGCAGGCGGCCGCCGCGGCCGAGGCCGCGCGGCTGCGCGCCGCGGCCTGGTCGGTCGTGGAGGGCGCATGAGCAAGCGCGCGCGGCAGAGCAGGCGGCGGAGCGGCTCGGGCACGCGCTCGGCCTGGGTCTACATCGCGCCCGCCGCGCTGCTGACGGCCGTGACTGCGATCATGCTGATCCTCTCGGGCACCGGCGTGCTCGGCCATACGGCCGACGGCGGCCCGCCGTCGGCGCCGGCCGCGGGGCCGGTGCAGACGCTCTCGGTGCCGCAGACGACGCCGCCAGCGGTGGCCACGGAGCCGAAGCCGACGCCGCTGCCCGCGACGACGCCCAAGCCCACGACGGGCAAGACGACGACCGCGAAGGCCACCACCACGACGTCGCCGAGCACGACGACGACGGCGGACACGACGACGAGCCCGGACACGACGACCACCCCGGACACGACGACCGCGCCGGACACGACGACCACTCCCACGACCGGCGACGGCGGCCAGCACGTCAAGTGGACGGTCAAGAACGGCGACACCCTGTCGTCGATCGCGACCCAGTTCGAGACGAGCGTCAAGGCGCTCGAGCGGCTCAACCCGAACGTCGACCCGGCCGCCCTGCAGGTCGGCCAGGAGCTCGTCGTCCGCTAGCCGGCGCGCTGCTCGGGCGGCGGCGTCGCGCGGTAGAGCGTGATCAGGCAGACGTCGAGCGCGAACCCGAGCAGGCCCGTGAACACGAGCAGCGCGGTGAGCGTGAGCGGCGTCGCGCCGTCGTCGAACGACGGGCCGAGCGCGCCGCTCAGGATGTAGGTCAGGAACAGCCAGGCGGCCGTGACGCCGAGCGAGGCGCCGGGCCTGCGCAGCAGCACGTTGAGGCTCGCGCGGAACGACTCCCAGAGGCCGACGTCGTCGATCACGATCGCGTAGTCGGCGTAGAGCGTGAAGACGAGCACCGCGAGCAGGACAGGAAGCCCGAGCGCCGGCAGGTCGGCCTTCTCGAGGAAGCCGATGCCGAACGCGAGCGGCGTCCCGATGCAGACGTCGAGCAGGACGAGCCGGATCACGATCGGCCACGCCGGACGCGGGAAGCCGCCCGTGGTCGCGAGCGAGCGGATGTACGCGGCGCGGATCCAGGCCAGCGGCCAGGGCCGGGCGCCGACGTAGAGCACGACCGCCAGCGCGCAGGCGAGGTTGCCGCCGGCGGCGTGGTCGAGCGCGTCCGCGAGCGTGCGCGACTCGTCGTAGACGGCGCTCGCGAAGCCGTCGAACGTGCGCATCTGCTTGAGCGCGCCGATCGCCGCCGACAGCGCCGAGGCGTCGAGCAGCACCATGCCGAGCGCGACGAGGAGCAGTTGCTGCCGCGCGACCGCCAGGCGCCACATCGCCGCGAGCAGACTGCGCCCGCCCTGTGGGCCGAGGCTCATCCCGCGTGACTATAGGGCGGGTTCCGATCTTTCGATCCAAGGGTCGTATAGTCACGCCCCGTGCGTATCGCGGCCGTCGCCCTGCTCCTCCTGCTCGTCTCGCTGCCGAGCGCGTTCGCGGCTGCACCGCCCGTGCCCGACGGCGCCGCGTGGATCATCGACGCGCCGGGCCACGGCGGCGTGCTCCTGCAGCACTCGCCGCGCGCGCACCGCGAGATCGCGTCGCTGACCAAGCTGATGACGGCGCACCTCACGCTGCAGTACGCGCATCTCGGCACGGTCGTCGCGGCCGGCGGCGACGCCGTCGCCGTGGGCGAGTCGAGCGTGCCGCTCGCGCTCGGCGAGCGGCAGACCGTGCACGCCCTGCTCGCCGCGCTGATCGTGCACTCCGCCAACGACGCCTCGATCGTGCTCGCGCACGCCGTCATGCAGGAGCCGAAGGCCGAGGCCGCGGCAGCCAGGGCCGCGAAGCGCCTGCACCGGCCGCTGCCGGGCGATCCCGTCGCGCGCTTCGTGCTGCTGATGAACGCCGAGGCGCGCGAGCTCGGACTGCGCGACACGGTCTACAAGACGCCCCACGGCCTCGACGAGCCGGGCGCGCACTCCTCCGCGCACGACGTCCTCACGCTCGCGCGGCTCGACATGCAGTCGCCGCTCTTCCGCTCGCTCGCCGGCCGGCGCACGGTCACGATCCCCGGCCATCGGCTGCAGACGAGCAACACGCTGCTCGCCGTCTACGCGGGCCTCGACGGCGTCAAGACCGGGCACACCGACGAGGCCGGCTGGAATCTCGCCGCGAGCGCCGACCGCGGCGGCGTACGGCTCTACGCGATCCTGCTCGGCTCGCCGGACGAGACGCACCGCGACCGCGACGTCGCCCGCCTGCTGGACTGGGGCTTCGACCGCTACAAGCGCGCGCTGCTCGTGCGCGACGGCCAGTCCTTCGGCCACGCGGGCACCGTGCGCGTCGTCGCCGCGAAGGCGCTCGCCGTCACGCTCGACCCCGGCGAGCAGGTGCACGAGCGCATCGTGCTGCCGAGCCGCCTCGACCACCACGTCTCGAGCGGCGACCCGCTCGGCTACGTCGAGCTCCGCAGCAGCCGCGGCGTGATCGGCCGCGTCAGGCTCGTCGCCGGCAGCTCGGGCGGCGGCCCCCCGGCGTTCGTGCCGTGGGCGCGAGCGAAGCTGCGCGCGCTGATCTGAGGCCCGCGGGCGGTCGCGGGTGCCGGCGGATGCGCGTGGCGGTGCTCTCGAGTGGCACGCGCGGGCGCTGCCGTTCGTGAGCCGATCGCGCACGCGCAGGGCTGACCGCCGGGCCTGCGCGCGACAGCTGCCGGAAGGGCCGCTCAGCCGTCGCGGACGGTGCCACGCGGGAGCTGACGGCCGATCTGAGCTCGCGCCCCTGACCGGCGCGCGATTGCCGGTAGAGTGGGCCTGCGGCCCGCGCCGCGCATGCCATGTTCCTGACGGTCACGCTCAACGCTGCGATCGACAAGACCCTGCGCGTCGCAAACCTGCAGATCGGCCGTCGCCACCGTTGCGCGCCCGGTGACTCGCAGGCCGGCGGCAAGGGCATCAACGTCGCACGCGCCCTGCGCGCGCTCGGCCAGCCCGTCGTCGCATCGGGCCTTGCCGGCGGCCGCGCCGGTGCGATGATCGTCGAGGATCTGTCGGCCGGTGGCATCGTCCACCAGTTCGTGCGCATCGCCGACGAGTCGCGCTCCTCGACGATCGTGCTCGACCCCGCGGGCACGCAGGTCGCGACCGAGGTCGTCGAGTACGGCCCGATCGTGCGGCCCGACGAGCTCGAGGCGTTCTCGTCCTCCTACGCGTACCTGCTCGGCGGCAGCGAGGCGGTGGTGCTCGCCGGCAGCCTCCCGCGCGACGTGCCCGAGGACTGGTACGCGACGGCCCTGCGCGAGGCCCGTCGCCAGCGCGTCTTCGCCGTCCTCGACTCCGAGGGCGAGCCGCTGCGCCTCGGCCTCGCGGGCGAGCCCGACCTCGTCGTGCCCAACCAGCTCGAGGCCGAGGAGCTCGTCGGCTTCGAGTTCGAGGCCACGCAGGACTTCGTCCTGGCGCTCGAGCAGATCGTCGAGATGGGCGCCCGCGGCGTCGTCATCACGCGCGACGATGGCGCCCTCGCGCTCGTGCGCGAGTCCGGCAAGTCGCTCTTCCTGCGAGCGACGGTGCCGCTGCTCGAGGTCGTCTCGCCGGTGGGCGCCGGCGACGCCCTGCTGGCGGGCCTCCTGACCGCCCGCCGAGCCGAGAAGCCCTTCGCCGAGGCCCTCCGCTACGCCGTCGCCTGCGGCGCGGCGAGCACCCAGCACGAGCAGCCCGGCATGCTCGACGCCCGCGAGGTGCAACGCCTCACGGCCCTCGTCGACGTCGCCGAGCTCACCCGCGCCCAGGCCTGAGGGCGCCGCGCGCGGGCCCGGCCGCGCGATCGGCGCCGCGTGCGGCGAGATTCCGCGCAGCGCGTCCTGCCGATGCCACGTGCGCATATGGCCGTCCCCGGCCGCCGCGGTCGGCCTGCGCCGACCCCCTTGCTAGCATCACTGAACGTTGGGCATTCGACATCGAGACGAGCGCTCCTCCCGAGACCCAGGCCGGTGCCGAGAGCGCCCCTGGGTCTTGTCGTAGAGGGGTAAAACTGCGGAGGGATCCGACACGGTGGAGATCGAGATAGGGCGGGGCAAGAAGGCGCGGCGGGCCTACGGGTTCGATGACATCGCGATCGTGCCGAGCCGGCGCACGCGCGACGCCGAGGATGTCGACATCGGCTGGAAGCTCGGGCCCTACCTGCTCGAGCTCCCGCTGCTGGCGTCGGCCATGGACGGCGTCGTGTCGCCGAGCACCGCGACGCAGATCGGCAAGCTGGGCGGCCTCGCCGTCCTCAACCTCGAGGGCATCTGGACGCGCTACGCCGATGCCGACAAGCAGCTCGAGAAGATCGCGAAGGCCTCGCCGGGCGATGCCACCAAGCTGATGCAGCAGCTCTACACGGAGCCCGTGAAGCCGGAGCTCGTGGCGCAGCGGATCCAGGAGGTCAAGGCCGCCGGCGTGCTCGTGGCCGCCTCGCTGACGCCGCAGCGCGTGCGCGAGTACCACTCGATCGCGCTCGACGCGGGCCTCGACATCCTCGTCATCCAGGGCACGGTCGTCTCGGCCGAGCACGTCTCCTCGGTCGTCGAGCCGCTCAACCTCAAGGAGTTCATCGCGAGCCAGCCGATCCCGACGATCGTCGGCGGCTGCGCGAGCTACCAGACCGCGCTGCACCTCATGCGCACGGGTGCCGCGGGCGTGCTCGTCGGCGTCGGGCCCGGCGCCGCGTGCACGACGCGCGGCGTGCTCGGCGTGGGCGTGCCGCAGGCGACGGCGATCGCCGACGCGGCGGCTGCGCGCATCCAGCACCTGCTCGAGACGGGCCAGTACTGCAACGTCATCGCCGACGGCGGCATGCGCACCGGCGGCGACATCGCGAAGGCCGTCGCCTGCGGCGCGGACGCCGTGATGATCGGCTCGCCGCTCGCGCGCTCCACCGAGGCTCCCGGGCGGGGCTACCACTGGGGCATGGCGACGTTCCACGCGTCGCTGCCGCGCGGCGCGCGCGTCAAGACCGACCAGATCGGCACGCTCGAGCAGATCCTGCTCGGCCCGGCGTTCGACAACGACGGCACGACGAACCTCATGGGCGCGCTGCGCACGTCGATGGCGACGACCGGCTACGAGACGATCCACGACTTCCAGAAGGCCGAGATCATGTTCGCGCCGGCCCTCCAGACCGAGGGCAAGAAGCTGCAGCGCGAGCAGGGCGTGGGGATGTCGCGGTGAGCAGCCTGCCGGAGGTGCGCGTCGGGCTCGACGACCGCCCCGTCCTCGTGCTCGACTTCGGCGCGCAGTACGCCCAGCTGATCGCCCGCCGGGTGCGCGAGTGCCGCGTGCGCTCGGAGCTCGTGCCGCACGACATCACGCCGGAGGAGGTGCTGGCGAAGGATCCGTACGGGCTCATCCTCTCGGGCGGGCCCGCATCGATCTACGCCGACGGCGCGCCGCGCCTCGATCCGCGGCTGCTCGCGCTCGGGATCCCGGTGCTCGGCATCTGCTACGGCATGCAGGCCATGGCGCAGGCGCTCGGCGGCGACGTCGCGCATACGGGCAACGCCGAGTTCGGCCACACGGAGATCGAGATCCGCGGCGGCGTCCTGCTGCACGACGTCGGCGACGTCGAGTCCTGCTGGATGAGCCACAACGACGCCGTGGTGCGCGCGCCCGACGGCTTCGGCGTCACCGCCTCGACGCCCGCGACGCCGGTGGCCGCGATGGAGGACCCCGAGCGCGGCCTCTACGCCGTGCAGTTCCACCCCGAGGTCCAGCACACGCCGCGCGGCACCGACATGCTCAAGAACTTCCTCATGGACGCCTGCCACGCGCCCGCGACGTGGACGGCGCTCGCGGTGATCGACGAGCAGGTCGAGCTGATCCGCGCCCAGGTCGGCGACGCGCGCGTGATCTGCGGCCTCTCCGGCGGCGTCGATTCGGCCGTCGCGGCGCTGCTCGTGCACCGAGCGATCGGCGATCAGCTGACGTGCGTCTACGTCGACCACGGGCTGATGCGCCAGAACGAGTCCGAGCAGGTCGTGCAGACGTTCGGCGCGCACTTCCAGGTGCCGCTCGTGCACGTCGAGGCGGCCGACCGCTTCCTCTCGCAGCTCGAGGGCGTGACCGATCCCGAGACGAAGCGCATGCGCATCGGCGAGACGTTCATCCGCGTCTTCGAGGAGGAGTCGCGCCGCTTCGAGGACGCGCGCTTCCTCGTCCAGGGCACGCTCTACTCGGACGTCATCGAGTCGGGCTCCAAGACGGCCGCGAAGATCAAGTCGCACCACAACGTCGGCGGCCTGCCGGAGGACATGGACCTCGAGCTCTGTGAGCCGCTGCGCTGGCTCTTCAAGGACGAGGTGCGCAAGGTCGGCGCCGAGCTCGGGCTGCCCGACGAGATCGTCTGGCGCCAGCCCTTCCCGGGGCCCGGGCTCGCGATCCGCATCATCGGCGAGGTGACGCGCGAGCGGCTCGAGATCCTGCGCCACGCCGACGCCGTGATCCGCGAGGAGATCCGCCGCGCCGGCCTCGAGCGCGAGATCTGGCAGGCGTTCGCGGTGCTGCCGGCGATCAAGTCGGTGGGCGTGATGGGCGATGCGCGCACCTACGAGTACCCGATCATCATGCGCGCCGTGACGAGCGAGGACGCGATGACGGCCGACTGGGCGCGCCTGCCCTACGACCTGCTCGCCCGCATCTCGAGCCGCGTCATCAACGAGGTCGCAGGCGTCAACCGCGTCGCGCTCGACATCTCGTCGAAGCCGCCGGGGACGATCGAGTGGGAGTGATCCCGTACGGCGACTTCGACGTCCTCACGTTCGACTGCTACGGCACGCTGATCGATTGGGAGGCCGGCATCGCCGCGGCCGCGCGGCTGCAGCTCGGCGACGCCGTCGCCGCGAGCTCCGACGAGGAGATCGTCGCGGCGTTCGCAGCCGTCGAGCACGAGGCGGAGGTGCCCTACAAGAGCTACCGCGAGGTGCTCGCGCTCTGCCTGCACGGCATCGGCGAGCGCCTCGGCGTCACCGTCGGCGACGCGCAGGCGCGGGGCTTCGGCTCGTCCGTCGGCCAGTGGCCGGCGTTCCCGGACTCCGCGGACGCGCTGGCCCGCCTGCAGGAGCGCTTCAAGCTGGCCGTGATCACGAACTGCGACGACGACCTCTTCGCGCAGTCCGAGCGGCGCCTGGGCGTCCAGTTCGACTACGTCGTCAGCGCGCAGCAGGCCGGCAGCTACAAGCCCGACCACGCCAACTTCGAGCTCGCGTTCGCGCGCATCGACGAGCCGCGCGAGCGCATCCTGCACGTCGCCCAGAGCCTCTTCCACGACCACGTGCCGGCCAAGGCGCTGGGCATGACGAGCGTCTGGATCGACCGCCGGCAGGGCCGCGGCGGCGGCGCCTCGCCCGACGTCGACGCGCACCCCGACGCGACGTTCCCGAGCATGCGGGCGTTCGCCGACGACGCCGTGCCGGCGTAGCCCGAGCGCCCGCAGGCGCAACGGCGGGGAAGCCGCGGCGCGAGTGGCGCCGGGCGCCTACTCGCCGCGCAGCAGGGCGCCGATGCGGGCGAGCTCGTCGGCGTCGGCGCGCGCCATCTTCCAGGGCACGAGCACGCCGTCGCCCGCGAAGCGGGGCAGCACGTGCACGTGGTAGTGGAAGACGGTCTGGCCGGCCGGGCGGCCGTTCGACTGCACGACGCTCACGCCCTCGGCGCCGAGCGCGCCGGTGACGCGCGCGGCCATCTGCTGCACCGTCGCCGCCACGGCGGCGAGGCTCTCCGGGTCGGCGCCGTGGATGTCGTCGGAGTGAGCCCGGGGGATGACGAGGAGGTGGCCGTCGCAGGCGGGCGCGATGTCGAGGAACGCGACCGTCCGATCGTCCTCGTAGACCCGCTCCGCGGGCATGGTCCCGGCCACGATGCCGCAGAAGATGCAGTCGCTCATTGCACTGAAGGATACGGACGGGGTGTCGGCTCGGCGGAGAACGTGCGCACGGCGAGCGCGAGCGGGACGATCACGCAGGCGGCTGCGGCGCACGCTGCGAAGGCGTGCGACGGCGTGCCGTTGTAGATCGGCAGGAAGACGTACGGCGAGAGCGCGCTGCCCGCGAAGCGGAACGCGCCGAAGACGCTCGTCGCGCCGCCGCGGTTCTCCGGCACGGCCTCCACGGCGAGCGTGTTGAGGCCCGTCCAGAGCAGGACGGAGCCGGCGCCGGCGAGCGTCCACAGCACCGCCAGCTGCCAGGCCGTCGTGCTCAGCCCGAGCGGCGCGACGCAGGCTGCCGAGAAGAGCGCGCCGATGATCACCGACGGCACGCGCCCGATGCGCTGGACGGCGATGCCGAGCGGCCGTCCGAGCACGAAGCCCGCGGCGCCGAAGCAGGCGAGCACGATGCCGCGCTCGAGCGGGCCGAGGCCCATGCGGTCGCGCGCGTAGAACGACACCATGTAGCCCACGCCCGCGACGGTCGCGTAGCCGAGGAAGGCGGCGCCGCAGAGGAACCCGAGGCGGCGCGTGAGCAGGCTGCGCATGCTCGGCCGCGCCCGCCGCGGCGGCGGTGTGCCGGACGTGCGCGCGGTGAGGACCGCGAGCGCGACGCCGACGATCGCGCTGACCACGAACGCGAGCCGCCAGTTGACCACGGCGAGCACGCCGCCGATCAGCGGCGCGAGCGAGAGCGCGCCCGTCTGCACGCTCGCGAACGTGCCCATGGCGCGCGTGAGCTTCTCGGGCGGCACGAGGTCGGCGAGCGTCGCGAGCAGGAGCGGGGTCAGGAACGCGTTCGAGGCGCCCTGCACGAAGCGCGCGGCGACGAAGATCGAGAGCGTCGGCGCGGCCGCGGCGATCAGCGAGCCGACGGCGTAGGCGATGAAGCCCGTGCGCACGACGCGCGTGACGCCGAGCCGCTCGCCGATCGTGCCCGAGACGAGCTGCAGGGCGGCGAACGGGATCAGGTAGGCCGGGATGGAGGCGGCGACGGCATCGCGCGTGGCGTGGAAGCTCGCCTGCAGCTCGGGCACGAGCACGCCGAGCACGGCGCCGCCGAAGGGGCCCATGAACCCTCCGACGTAGAGGGCGAGCGTCGCGTTCCTGGACGGCACCGGCCCCCTACGATACGGGGCCGGGAAGGCGCCCCGGCGCGGTCGCCGGACGGGGGACCGGTTGCCTCGTGCGCCAGTTGTCGCTAGGCTGCCGGATGGCCGGACGGGTGCCGGCTCGCCCCTGCACGTGCGGGCGCCGCACCTACGACCCCCTCTTTCTATGACGCAAACGACTTATAGCGCCAAGCCTGGCGAGATCGAGCGCCGCTGGTTCGTCATCGACGCCGAGGGCGAGACCCTCGGCCGTCTGTCGACCCGCATCGCCGACACGCTGCGCGGCAAGCTCAAGCCGCAGTACACGCCGCACGTGGATACGGGCGACTTCGTGGTCGTCATCAACTGCGAGCGCATCCACGTGACCGGCAAGAAGCTGACGGACAAGATCTACTACCGCCACTCCGGGTACCACGGCGGCCTGCGCGAGCGCACGCTGCAGCAGATGCTCGACGCGCGGCCCGAAGAGGTCATCCGGCACGCCGTCCGCGGCATGTTGCCGCGCAACAAACTCGGCCGCGCGCAGCTGCGCAAGCTCAAGCTGTACGCCGGCGGGCAGCACCCACACGAGGCGCAGCAGCCTGCGCCGCTGCCGTAGCGAATCAGGAAAGGGACGACCAGGTGGCAGAAACCGCGGCGTATCGCGGCACCGGCAAGCGCAAGACGTCGGTCGCACGTGTGATCCTCGAGCCGGGTACCGGCAAGATCACCGTCAACGGGCGCGAGTTCGCGGAGTACTTCCCCCGCGGCTACCTGCGCGCCGTTGTCTCCTCACCCCTGATCGAGACCGAGCAGGCCGAGCGCTTCGACGTCCGCGCCCGCCTCGGCGGCGGCGGCATCAGCGGGCAGGCCGGTGCGCTGCGCCACGGCATCGCCCGTGCGCTGTGCGAGGCCGACCCCGAACTGCGCACCGCGCTCAAGCGAGCCGGCTTCCTGACGCGCGACGCGCGTGCGGTCGAGCGCAAGAAGGCCGGTCTCAAGGGCGCTCGGCGCCGCCCGCAGTTCTCGAAGCGCTAGCAGCGTTCCCATGGCTGCCCGGCTGTTCGGCACGGACGGAGTCCGCGGTGTCGCCAATGGCGACGTCCTCAACCCCGAGACCGCGCTGGCGCTCGGCCGCGCCTCGGCCCTGTTCGCGCGCGAGCGCGGGGCCGCGCAGCCGATCGTCGTGGTCGGCCGCGACACGCGCCGCTCGGGCCCGATGCTCGAGGACGCGCTGTGCGCGGGCATCGCCTCGGCCGGCGGCCTGGCGCTGCGGGCCGGCGTGCTGCCGACGCCCGGCATCGCCTGGCTCGTACGCGAGCAGGGCGCGAACCTCGGCGCGGTCATCTCGGCCTCGCACAACCCGTTCCCCGACAACGGCATCAAGCTCTTCGGCGGCGACGGCTTCAAGCTCGGGGACGACGAGGAGAACCGCGTCGAGGCGCTCATGGGCGAGGATGCCCCGCGCCCGAGCGGCGCCGGGGTGGGCGAGTCGCGCCGCCTCGCGGGCGCTGCCGAGCGCTATGCCGGCTGGGTCGCCGGCGGCGGCGGGACGCCGATCGAGGTGCCCGCCCTGCGCGTGCTCGTCGATTGCGCCAACGGCGCGGCCGCGACGGTCGCTCCGCTCGTCTTCGCCCATCTCGGCATCGAGCACGTGATCACCGCAGCCGATCCCGACGGCGTCAACATCAACGACCACTGCGGCTCGACGCACCTCGATGCGCTCGCCGACCGCGTGCGCGAGGGCCGCTTCGACCTCGGCATCGCGTTCGACGGCGATGCCGACCGCATGCTCGCGGTGGACGCCG
>DASXXY010000314.1:0-7690 GCA_036502805.1 Gaiellales bacterium
CCCGGGCAGGATGGCGACACCCGCACGCCTTCACTCATCTACGTCGAGGTCGCTCCGCTTGTCAATGCGGCCGGCCAGACATCACCCGTTCGGGGTCAGCGCGCGGCCGCGACCGGCGTCGCGAGCATCGCCAGCGACGCGTCCCAGAGCCGCGTCGCGGCCTCGGCGTCGAGCGCCCAGGAGCGCACGCCGCGGCTCCCCGCGTCGCTGTCGTCGACGACAGCCTCGTTGCAGTCCTCGAAGTAGCGCCCGCCGATGCCCGCGAGCGCGGGCGACGTCGCCAGCAGCACCGAGGTCGCGGCGCCCTGCTCGGTCGTCTTCCAGATGAACGTCCCCTCGCGCTCGAGCCGCTCCCAGCGCTCGATCGTGGCCGCGTCGTGCTCCACGTAGCGCTGCAGGTTCGTGCGGATCCCGCCCGGCATCAGCGAGTTCGCGGTGATGCCGTCGTCCGCGAAGCGGCGCGTGGCCTCGAGCGCGAAGAGCGCGTTCGCCGTCTTCGACTGGCCGTAGGCGGACCACGGCTCGTACGCGCGCCGCTCGAAGTGGATGTCGTCGAAGACGACGGGGGAGAGGCGGTGCGCACTCGAGCTGACGGCGACGATGCGCGCATCGCCGGCGGCCGCGAGCGCGCCGTGGAGTCCGAGCGCGAGTGCCAGATGGCCGAGGTGGTTGGTCGCGAACTGCAGCTCCCAGCCCTCCTCGCTGTGCGCCTCGGGCGACGCCATCACGCCGGCGTTGTTGACGAGCACGTGCAGCGGCTCGTCCCAGGCCTCGGCGAAGGCGGCGATCGACGCGCGGTCGGCGAGGTCGAGGAAGCGCACGTCCACCGCGCCGTTGCCCGTCGTGGCGGTGATCTCGCGCGCCGTCGCCTCGCCGGCGTCGAGGTTGCGCACGGCGAGCGTCACGGCGGCGCCGGCGCCTGCCAGCGCGCGCGCCGTCTCGACGCCGATGCCGGACGCGGCGCCCGTCACGATCATCCGGCGACCCGTCAGATCGATGCCCTGCACCACCTCGGCCGCCGTGCTCTCGCGCCCGAAGGGCGTTGTGATGCGTGTCATGTCGTCACTCCTCGGATCGGGTAACGGAGGCGTCCTCCGTTAGCCGGCAGAGTACCGGAGGTAGGCTCCGGTTACAAGCTCGGGGAGCGGTTCAGGCGGGGGACGGGCCGGACTCGATCAGCTCGATGCGGTAGCCGTCGGGATCGCGCACGAAGCAGATCCGCGAGCCGCCCTCGCGGATCGTGTACGGCGCGCGCTCGGGCTGCACGCCCTTCTCGTCGAGCGCCGCGAGCGTGCCGTCGAGGTCGTCGACGCGGATCGCGATGTGGCCATAGCCCGTGCCGATCTCGTAGGGCTCGGTGCGGCCGTGGTTGTAGGTCAGCTCGAGCCACGGCTCGGTGTCTCCCTTGAACGCGAAGAAGTGGTTCGTGGCCTCGTCGCGGATCGGCACCTCGCGCACGTGCTCGAGGCCGAGGCACTCGGTGTAGAAGCGGATCGAGGCCGCCGGGTCGAGCACCCGGTAGCAGGTGTGGACGTAGGTGTCTGTCATGGGCTGCAGTCTAGGAAGCCGCGCGCTCTATGCGCCGCTGCGCCGCGACCACTCGTGCCACGAGCCCTCGTAGTTCTCGGCCGCGACCCCCGCGGTCGCGAGCAGCGAGGTCGCGTAGGCGGAGCGTCCGCCCGAGTGGCAGTAGCAGACGACGGGGGCGTCCGGATCGAGGCCGCGCTCGGAGAGCAGCGCTCGCACGCCCGCGCCGGCGCCTGCGAGCTCCTCGACGTCGACGTTGACCGCGCCCGGGATGTGGCCCTGGACGGGGTCGCAGGGGTAACCCGAGGTGCCCTCGAACTCGCCCGCGGAGCGCACGTCCAAGAGCTGCAGGTCGCCGCCGGCGAGCCTCGCCGCGAGCTCGTCACCCGTCACAGCACGCCGTCCTCGTCCTCGGCCCCGACCGGCGTGCCCGCCTCGACGAGCCGCTGGAAGTGCTCGAGCTCGTCGGGGGCGATCGCGTAGGTGTGGCGCTCCTGCGGGAAGCGCCGCGCGCGTACGTCGTCGGCGTAGCGCGCGATCGCGTCGACGGCGAGGTCGCCGAGCTGCGCGTACTGCTCGACGAAGCGCGGCAGCGGTCCCTCGCCGAGGCCGAGCAGGTCGTGCCAGACGAGCACCTGGCCGTCGCAGCCGGCGCCTGCGCCGATGCCGATCGTCGGGATCTCGAGCTCGCTGCTGATGCGCGCGGCGACGGGTGCGGGCACGGCCTCGAGCACGAGCGCGAACGCGCCGGCGGCCTCGGCGGCATGCGCATCGTGCAGCAGCTGGAGCGCGGCCTGCGCGGTCTTGCCCTGGGCGCGCAGCCCGCCCTGGGACGTCGCCGTCTGCGGCGTCAGGCCGAGGTGGGCGACGACGGGGATGCCCGCGCCGGCGAGCGCCCGGATGCGGCCGAGCATCGGGCCCGCACCCTCGAGCTTGACGGCGTCGGCGGCGCCCTCCTTGAGGAAGCGCCCGGCGGCGCGCAGGGCGTCCTCGTCGCTCACCTGGTACGACATGAACGGCAGGTCGGCGACGACGAGCGCGCGCCGGCAGGCGCGCGTCACGGCCGCGGTCAGCATCAGCAGCTCGTCCATCGTCGCGGGGACGGTCGAGCTGTGGCCGAGCACGACCATCGCGGCCGAGTCGCCGACGAGCACGAGGTCGACGCCGGCGCGCTCGGCGATGCGACCCGACGGGTAGTCGTAGGCCGTGACCATGACGAGCGGGCGGCCGTCGCGCTTGGCCTGCGCGAGCTCGTGCAGCGCGGGCTTGCGGGCGGCGGCGTCCGAGCCGTACGACGGGGTGGTCATGCGTCCTCCAGGGAGATGTTGTCGATCAGCCGCGTCGCGCCCACGTGCGCGGCGACGAGCAGGATGGCGGGGTCGCGCGGGTCGTACGCGGCGAGGTCGGAGCGGCGCCGCAGCTCGAGGTAGTCGGGCTCGACGGCGAGCTCGCCGCGCGCTGCGGCCCTCAGCCGCGCCGCGTCGCGCTCGCCGCCCGCGTAGGCAGCGCGGGCGGCGGCGAGCCCGGCGTGCAGCGTGACGGCCTGCGCGCGCTCGGCGGGCGAGAGGAAGACGTTGCGGGAGGACAGCGCGAGCCCGTCGGCGTCGCGCACGGTCGCGACGCCGGCGACCTCGACGCCGAGCGCGAGATCGCGCGCGACGCGCGTCACGATCACGAGCTGCTGGTAGTCCTTCTCGCCGAAGTACGCGCGCCGCGGCCGCACGATCCCGAAGAGGCGCGTGACGACGGTCGCGACGCCGGCGAAGTGCCCGGGGCGCGCTCGGCCCTCGAGCTCGTGCGCGAGCGCGCCCGGATCCACGGTGGTCGCGAAGCCCTCGGGATAGATCGTCTCGACGCCGGGCGCGAAGACGACGTCGGCACCCTCCTCGCCGGCGACCGCGACGTCGGCGTCCTCGTCGCGCGGGTAGCGCGCGAGGTCCTCGTCCGACCCGAACTGGGACGGGTTGACGAAGAGCGAGAGCACGACCGTCGCCGGCGACTCGCCGGCGGCGCGCAGCAGCGCACGGTGACCCTCGTGCAGCGCGCCCATCGTGGGCACGAGCACGACGTCTCGCCGGCCGGCGAGCGCCGCCTCCAGCTCGGGGCGGGTGCGCACCACGGCCGCGCGCGTGCGCGATGGCGTCTTGGCCTGCATTGCGTTCGGGTACCCCTCCGTCCGGATGGAGTCCGTCCCGAATCGTAGCTCGCCGCGGGTGGGCGCGGAAGCCCTCGTCGCCCGTGCGCGCACGGTACGATCCGGCCATGCCGATCTACGAGTACGCCTGCCGCTCCTGCGAGCACCGCTTCGAGGAGCTCGTCTCGAGCTACGGCACGCTGGTGGCGTGCCCGCAGTGCACCTCGGGCGAGGTCGAGAAGCTGCTGTCGACGTTCACGGCGCGCACGGCCGGCCCCGCTCCTGCGCTGAGCGCACCCGCCATGCGGCCGCCGAGCGGCGGCGGGTGCTGCGGCGGCGCCTGCCGCCACTGAGACCGTGAGCGCGCCCGACCTGGCCTCCGAGTGGGCCGGGTGCACGGTCTGCGCGCTCGCCGCGTCGCGCTCGCAGGTCGTCGCCGGCGAGGGGCCGATGCCGGCGGAGCTGATGCTCGTGGCCGATGCCCCGGGCTTCCACGACGACCGCATGGGGCGTCCGCTGTCCGGCCCGACGGGCGAGCTGCTCGACGAGCTGCTGGCCTCGATCGGCCTCGCGCGCGGCGACGTCTACGTGACGACGCTCGTGAAGTGCCGCCCGCCCGGCACGCAGAGCCCGGCGAGCGACGAGATCGCGGCCTGCCGCGACAAGCTCGAGCGCCAGGTCGGGCTCGTGCGGCCGCGCGTCGTCGCGGCGCTCGGCGATCACGCGACGCGCGCGCTCGCAGGCGGGCCGCACGGCGTCTCGCAGCTGCGCGGCCAGGTCCGGCGGGCCGAGGTCGGGGGCTTCGCGGTCGAGCTGCTGCCGCTCTACCACCCGGCGGCCGCGCTCTACAACCCGCGCCTGCTGCCCGTGCTCGAAGGCGACGTGAGGCGGCTCGGCGAGCTGCTCGGGCGGGCCGTCGCAGCGCCGGTCGCGACTCGCGCACCCGTGCCCGTTCCCGAGCCCGACGTCACGGCCGATGAGCAGCAGCTCGGCCTCTTCTGAGGCCGAGACCGCGGCGCTCGCCGCGGAGCTCGTGCGCGCGTTGCCGCCCGGCAGCGTCGTCTACGTCGAGGGCCAGCTGGGCGCCGGCAAGACGGCGTTCGTGCGCGGCGCGGCGCGCGCCCTCGGCGTCGCCGGCGCGGTCACGAGCCCGACGTTCACCGTCGCGCACCTCTACGAGGGCCGCGAGGGCCGGGTCGCGCACCTCGACCTCTCGCGCAGCGAGCGCCTGGACGACGCGGCCTGGGGCGACCTGGAGCCGTACTTCGACGACGTGCGCGCCGTCTTCGTGGAGTGGGCGAGCATCGGCATCGGCGTGCTTCCGCCGCCCACTGCCGAGGTGCGGATCGAGGTGCTCGCCGACGGCACGCGGCAGATCGACGTCCGCCGTCAGTAGTCTGGGCGCGTGTCCAGCGAGGCCGCCACGCGTCCGCCTGCCGCCGAGCTCGCGCTCGTGCTCGATTGCGCGACCGTGCGCACGGTCTGCGGCGTCGTCCGCGACGGCCGCGAGCTCGCCTTCGCGAGCGCCGAGAGCGGGCACGCCGCGCAGTGCGCGCTCGCCCTGGTCGACGACGTGCTCGCGCGCGCCGCGTGCGACGCGCGCGAGCTGACGCGCATCGTGTGCGGCTGCGGGCCCGGGTCGTTCACGGGCCTGCGCATCGGCATCGCGACGGCGCGCGGCCTCGCGCTCGGCCTCGCGCTGCCGTGTCTGGGCGCCTCGACGCTGGCCGCGCTCGCTGCCGGCGCGCCGGGCTCGCTCGCGCTGATCGACGCGCGCCGGGGCGAGCTGTTCGCGCTCGGCGGGGACGGCGAGGCGACCGTCGAGCAGCCGGCGGACGCGGTGGCCCGCGTCGTCCCCGGCAGGCTCTGCGTGGGCGACGGCGCGCGCCGCTACCGCGACCTGCTCGAGGCCGCCGGTGCCGAGGTGCCGCCCGACGACGACCACCGGCACGCGCCGGGCGTCGCGGCGCTCGCGGCGCTCGCCTCCGGCGAGGCGGCCGAGCCCGTCTACGTGCGCCGCCCCGATGCGGAGCCGCAGCTCGCATGATCGAGGTGCTGACCCTCCAGATCGACGCCCTCGACGAGATCGACGCCATCGAGCGGCGGGCCTATCCGACGCCGTGGTCGCGCGCGATGTTCACGGGCGAGCTGAGCAAGCCGAGCGGCCGCTGCTACGGCGCCTTCGAGGACGACAAGCTCGTCGCGTACCTCATCGTGTCGCGCTACCCGGACGCGTGGCACGTGATGAATCTCGCCGTCGACCCCGATCACTGGCGCAAGGGCATCGGCCGCACGCTGCTCGAGCGCCTCTTCGCAGACACGGCGCGCGACCCCGAGCGCGGCATCACGCTCGAGGTGCGCGTCTCGAATGCGGCCGCGATCAGGCTCTATCGCTCGCTCGACTTCCAGCCGACGGGCATCCGCCGCGGCTACTACACGGACAACCGCGAGGACGCCCTGATCATGTGGCGGGATCCGCCACCCGGTTCCGCCGACTGATGATCCTGGCGCTCGAGACCTCCTGCGACGACACGTGCGCAGCGGTCGTCACGCGCGGCGGCGAGGTGCGCGCGAGCATCCGCTCCACGCAGGCCGACCTGCACGCGCGCTTCGGCGGCGTCGTGCCCGAGATCGCGTCGCGCCGCCATCTCGAGCTCGTCGTGCCCGTGATCGAGGCGGCGCTCGCCGACGCCGGCGCGACGCTCGGCGATCTCGAGTCGGTGGCCGTGACGCAGGGGCCGGGCCTGATCGGGGCGCTGCTCGTCGGGCTATCGACGGCCAAGGCGCTCGCGTACGCGCGCGGCCTGCCGCTCGTCCCCGTCGACCACCTGCTCGGGCACATCGCGGCGCTGCGCCTCGCGCCGCTCGCGCTCGAGCCGCCGTTCGCATGCCTGCTCGCCTCGGGCGGGCACACGCTCGTGCTCGACGTCGGCGAGTACGCGCTGCCGATCCGGCTCGGCGGCACGCGCGACGACGCCGCCGGCGAGGCGTTCGACAAGGGCGCGCGCCTGCTCGGGCTGAGCGCCGCAGGCGGCGCCGCGCTCGAGGCCCTCGCGCGCGAGGGTGACGCGCAGCGCTTCCCGTTCCCGCACGTCCTGCGCGGCCAGAGCGGGCACGACCTCTCGTTCTCGGGCCTCAAGACGGCGCTCCTCTACACCGTCCGCGACCTCGGCGACGGCCTCGCGGAGGCGCGCGCCGATCTCGCCGCGAGCTACCAGGCGGCGATCGTCCGCCAGCTCGTCGAGCGCGCCGAGGGGGCGCTCGCCGCGACGGGCCACGGCGCGCTCGCGGTCGTCGGCGGCGTGGCCGCGAACGGCGCCCTGCGCGACGCGCTCGCCACGGCCTGCGCGGCGCGCGGCGCGCGCCTCTGCCTGCTGCCGCCCGCGCTCTGCGTCGACAACGCCGCGATGATCGCCGCGGCGTCCCTTTCGGGCCGCGAGTGGGCGCCGCGCGACTACCTCGCGCTCGACGCCTACGCCCGCAGCCCGCTCGCCGGGTAGCGACGCGGGGCGCGCCGAATGCGCCGTCGTTGCGGACGTCATGGGAGACGGCGTCGACCGTGGCTCGGCGTGTGCTGCTCGTCGCGGTGCGGCGGTCGAGCGTGGCGGCGGCGCAACCGGCACTCGCAGCGAGTCATTTGCACACCAGCCTGGCGTCGTGCCGACCCGCCCGGCCGCTCCGGCGCCGGCTGTCGATCGACACCGCCCGTGAGTGCCCTCCGGCCGACCACCTGAACGCCGGCTGAGAGCTTCCGGGAACCGCCGTGGAGGTGGTGTACCCTCAGCGGGTCATGACGCGCCGCCGCCGCTTGCGTACGCGCACGATCGTCCTCATCCTCGCGGCGACCACCGCCGCGTCGGTCGTGATCCCCGCCGTCGGCGCGCCCGACGCGACGCAGCAGGCGCTGCGCTCGTGGGACGCCATCATCGGCGACGGGCGCGCGGGCCAGGCCGTGCCGGCGCAGGTCATCATCGTGCTGGCCGCGCCGCCCGCCGTCTCGATCGACAGCCCCGAGGCGTCGAAGGCCGC
>DASXXY010000315.1:0-3089 GCA_036502805.1 Gaiellales bacterium
TGCCGCCCGGCCACGCGGTGCCCGAGCCCTACATCGACTAGTGGGCCGCGCGCTCGGCGGTCGCCGCGAGCGTTGCGTAGCCGCGCTCGGCGACGCGGCGAGGCTCCCACTCCCAGTGCTCGGGCCGGAACAGCTCGAGCGAGAAGAGGCCGTCGAATCCGCCCGCGACGAGCGGGCGGCAGAGCTCGGCGAGCGGCAGGTCGCCGTCGCCCGGGAAGACGCGGTCGGCGTCGGTCGTCGCCTCGTTGGTGCCGAGCACGACGTCGTCGACGTGGATGATCGCGAGCTGCCCGGGCGCGATCAGCTCGAGCTCGCACGCGCGCGAGCCGCCGAGCGCGTAGTGGAAGAGGTCGAGCACGAGCCCGACGGGGTGGGGGCCCGCGGCGTTCAGGATCTCGAGCGCGCCCGCGACCGTGCGCACGCTGCACCAGCCGAACGCGAGCGGCTCGAAGCCGAGCCGCACGCCGTGCGCGGCCGCGACGCCGCCGAGCTCGGAGAGCACGGCGACCGACTCGCTGCGGATCTCGTCCCACGTCGTCTCGCGCGACGGCGTCGGGCTCGGCACGGCGATCACGTGCTCGCAGCCGAGCGCGGCGGCCCACGTGCAGAGCTCGTCGCACTCGTCGCGCACGGCCGCGTAGCCGTCGCCCCGGAAGCTCACGAACTCGAGCGCGTTGATGCTGCCGACGCGCACGCCCGCGCCGTCCAGCAGCGCGCGCAGGCTCGCGAGGCTGTTGCGGCGCAGGTACTCGCGCAGCTCCGGCGTGCGCAGCTCGACCCACTCGAACCCCGCCGCCGCGATCGCGGGGATCTCGTCCTCGATCGTGGACGTCAGCGTGCACGACGTGTTGAACCCGAGCCTCATGCGCGCTGCCCCAGCCGGTAGGCCGGCAGCGCGAGCACGGCCGGGTTGACGATCGTCGCGGGCAGCTCGCCGCGCAGGACCGCGGCGACGTTGCGCGCGGCCTTCGTCTCCAGCTCGGCGATCGCCGTCTCCGAGTAGAACGCCGCGTGCGGCGTCACGATCGCGTTGTCGAGCGCGAGCAGCGGATGGCCGGCGCGCGCAGGCTCGGTCGCGAGCACGTCGAGCGCCGCGCCCGCGATCCAGCCCTCCTGGAGCGCGCGCAGGAGGGCGTCCTCGTCGACTAGCGCGCCGCGCGAGGTGTTGATGAGAGACGCCGTCGGCTTCATCGCGCGCAGCTCGGCCTCGCCGATCAGCCCGGCCGTCTCGGGCGTCGCCGGCGCGTGCAGCGAGACGTAGTCCGACGTCGCGAGCAGGTGCTCGAGGTCGCCCGTCGTCTCGACGTCCGTCGACGCGTCGCGACCGGCCTGCAGGCGCGGCGTGCAGACGACGACGTCGAGCCCGAAGCCCTGCGCCTTCGGGATCAGCGTGCGCGCCGTGTTGCCGTAGCCGACGATCCCGAGCCGCTGGCCGCGCAGGCGCGGCAGGCCCTGCCCGAGCCCGGCGAGGTCCCAGGCGCCCGCGCGCGTGGAGCGCGCGAACGTCACGATGCGGCGCGCGCACGCGAGCAGGAGCGCCATGGCGTGATCGGAGACCTCCTCGACGCAGAAGTCGGGAACGTTCGCGACGATCATCCCGAGCTCGGTCGCGCGCTCGACGGGGATGTTGTCGAGGCCGACGCCGTAGCGTGCGACGACGAGGCAGCGCACGGCCGCGTCGAGCGCCGCCTCGGGCACGCGCCGCCAGTTCGTGAGGATGGCGTCGGCGCCGGCCGCGAGCTCGATCAGCTCGGCCTCCTCCGGCCCGGCCACGACGAGCTCGGCGCCGGCCTCGGCGAGGATGGCCCGCTCGATCTCGAGCGACGGCCAGGCGTGGTCGGTCACGAGCACGCGCGCGCTCACGATGCCCCCTCGGAGACGCTGCGCTGCGGCGGCATCCAGGTCGCCGACAGCTCGGCGATCACGGCGGTCGCGACCTCGTCGGCTCCGCCGTCGCGCTCGATGTCGGACGACCACTGCCAGCGCTCGAGGTACTCGTCGGCGCCGACGATGTTCTCGCGCGTCGCGACGCGGTCGATCTCCTGCATGAACCAGCCCGGGAGCTCGAGCGAGCGCGGGCGCCCGCTGTCGCCGTAGACCTTGATCTGGGCCGGGATCCCGCCCCACGTGAGTATGCGGTAGCGCGCCATGGCGATCAGGATGCCGTGCGCGCCGCCGGAGCGGCCTCGAGCTCGCCGGCGCGGTAGGCCTTCATGTACGCCCGGCAGTTGCGGTCGGCGCCGGTGAGGACGTCGAGCGCGAGCTGGAACGGGCGCTCGTCGCGGTCGAGCCCGAGCGCGCGGCCGACGTCGTTCGCGATCGGGTCGATGATGCCGCTGTCGGCGCCCGCCTCGATCGCGAGCACGAGGAAGACGTCGTTGATCAGGCGCCGCGCCGGGATGCCGAAGCTGACGTTGCTGAAGCCGCCGGTGATGTGCACCTCGGGCCCGAAGCGCGCGCGCAGCTCGCGGATCGCGTCCAGGCAGTGCGTGCCGAAGCTGCCGTCGACCGAGATGGGGAAGACGAGCGGGTCGACGTAGATCGAGTCCATCGGGATGCCGAGCGCGAGCGCGCGCTCGACCATCGCGCTCGCGTTGACGACCCGCTCGGCGGTGCCGTCGGGCATCGCGGCCGCGCCGGAGGCCGTCACGATCACCGCGCCGCCGGCCTCGGCCGCGAGCTCGAGCGCCTCGGCGCGCTCGAGCGAGGCCGAGTTGAGCATCGGCGCGTCCGCATGGGCGGCCGCCGCCGCCATGCCGGAGCGGATGATGTCGAGGTTCGAGGAGTCGATCGAGAGCGGCACGCCGACGCGCGGCGCGAGCTCCTCGACGAGCCAGCGCATGACCTCGATCTGCTCGGGCAGCCGGTGGGAGTACTCGTCGACGTTGACGTCGAGGAACGCCGCGCCCGCGTCGACCTGGCGCGAGGCGAGCAGATGCAGGTAGTCGAGGCCCGTCTGGCGGTCGGGGCCGTCGCCGAGCGCCAGGCGGACGGCGCCGCGCACGTGCTTGACGCGGCCCTCCTCGTACTCCTGGGTGCGCTTCTCCTCGTCGGGGATCGGCAGGTGGCGCTCGCGGCCGTCGGCGTCG
>DASXXY010000316.1:0-8852 GCA_036502805.1 Gaiellales bacterium
GTGGCCGAAGACCACCAGCATCAACCCGGCGAGCGCGATCACCGTGCAGGTGCGCAGTACCGCGACCCGCCCGAACCGGTCGAGCAGGCCGGGGCCGAACCAGCGGCCGGTGGTCATCGCGGCCAGGAACACCGAGAAGACGAGCGTGCCCAGGACGGCCGAGGAGTGATAGCCGTCGATCACCGCGACGCCCAGCCAGTCGTTGGCGCTGCCCTCCATGAACGCCATGCAGAACACGAACAGGCCGAGCACGACGGTGCGTCGCTCGCGCCAGGCCGCGAGCGGGTGGCGCTCGGCCTGCTCGTCGCTGTCGTGGGGTGCCGTGACCGTGAGGAAGCCCCGTACGGCCCATCGCATCACGATCAGGATCAGGATCGAGACGGCCAGGAGGTGCACGGTGGCCGAGACGCCGGCGATCACCATGGCCGCGCCGATCAGGGCGCCGGCGACCGCGCCGACGCTGAAGCCGGCGTGGAAGCGCGGCAGGATCGCGCGGCCGAGGCGCTGCTCGACGAACGTGCCCTCGACGTTCATGGCGACGTCCCACGTGCCGTTGCCGACGCCCAGCAGGAAGAGGCCGACGACGGTCGGAGCGACGCCGGAGCGGTAGCCGATGGCCGCGCTCGCGAGCCCGACGGCGCAGAGCGTCGACATCGACGCCACGGTGCGCGCCGCCCCGAGCCGCGCGATCACCATGCCCGCGAGCGGCAGCGCGAGCACGGAGCCCGTGGCGATCGCGAGCAGCAGCAGCCCGAGGCTCTTCGGGTCGAGGTGCAGCCCGTCGCGCACCTGCGGGATGCGCGAGGCCCAACTCGCGAACGTGAAGCCGGAGCCGAAGAAGACGAGGTAGACGGCCCGCACGGCGCGCTGCACGCCGGCCGCGGCCGCACCCGTCTCGTCGATCGTCTCCCCCGCGCGCAGACCGCTCACCTGCCCCGTCGCCGGACCCGGCGGCGTTCGTGGACGCCCTCGCGGGCGATCAGCCCGGCATCCTAGGCCGATCGCCCGCGAGCACCGCCGTCAGCTCGTGACGATGCTGCCCACCGGCACCGCGGTGATGCGGATCTGCGACATGTTCGCCGGCCCGAAGCCCGTGCAGGTCAGGCTGACGACGTCCGGCGAGGCGAACGTGTGCACGAGCGCGTTGTCGAGCATCTGGCTCATGTGCGTGCTCGCGGTGCCCGCT
Organism: Gaiellales bacterium; assembly: GCA_036502805.1. GTDB lineage: Bacteria > Actinomycetota > Thermoleophilia > Gaiellales > JALYLC01 > JALYLC01. The sequence goes on from DASXXY010000316.1 coordinate 1,187, forward strand.
CCCTGCACGAAGCTCGAGTCCTTGTCGGCGCCGGCGACGAGGTCGCAGCCGACGACGATGTTGCCGAACGTGTCGACCTGGCTCTTCGCCAGCACGACGTAGCTGCCTGCGCCCACGTGCAGCGTCGCGATCGCGGTCGGGACGGCGGGGACGGAGCCGGCGCTGTCGACGCGCGCCGAGTAGGCGGTGCCGGCGGCGAGCGCGGTCTTCGCCGTCTCCGCGGTCGCCGCGTGCGTCGCCGAGTCGGCGCTCGTGGCGTGCACGGCCTCCGGCACGGCGCCCAGCGAGGAGAGCTTGATGTCGTCGCCGGTCAGCGAGCCGTCCTTGACCTTGTCGCCCGTCACGGCGCGCGGCTTGATCTTCTCGCCGGTCACCGCGGCGGTCTTGAGCTGCGCCGTCCCGACGCTTCCGGGGGGCAGCGAGACGGCGGCCCACGTCGTGCCGCCGAGGGCCACGGACAGGCCCAGAAGCGCGACGCACATGGCGGGCGATGGTGCACGGAAACGCGGCATGGCTCCTCCAGAGCGAACGGCCGATTGTGCAAATCGGCATTGTCAATTGGCCGAAGGTACTGCCTGACTATGTGCACCCTGCCGCAAACGTGTAAGGAAATGCCACAGAGATGAAAACTGTCACCGACGGAGCCGGGCATCCGCTGCGCGTGCGACGCTCCCGCCCATGACGACGGGGAACGTGCGGGCAGGTCGCCGCCGGTGACGGTGCTGCTCGGCCTCCTCTCGGCGTTCTGCTGGGGCATCCCCGACGTGCCGCTCGCCATCGCGGTACGCCGCGTCGGCGAGCTGTCCGTGCTCGTCGGCTCGCTCGCGATCGGCCTCGTCGTCGTCACGCCGGTCGTGCTCGCGACCGGCTCGCCGCAGATCACGCAGCGCGGCGTGCTGATCGCCGCCGTCGCCGCCGCGGTCACCGTCGGCGCCTACCTGGCCGCGTTCACCGCGTTCCAGACCTGCCCCGTCTCGGTCGTGACGCCGATCCTCTCGTGCGAGGGCGCCGTCGCTGCCGTCATCGCCGTGGCCGGCGGCGAGCATCTCGACGCCTCGCTCGTCGCGCTGCTCGCGTGCGCCGTCGGCGGCGTCGTGCTCGTGGGCGCCGGGGCGGGCAGCGCCGGCGGCGGCCGCGCGCACCTCCGCGGCCTCGCGTTCGTCTCGTTCGCCGCGCTGCTCTGGGGCTGCGTGCTCGCGCTCGGCCCGCCCGTCGCACGCGAGCTCGGCGTCTGGTGGGGGTTCCTGCTCGTGCGCGCGTTCGCGCTGCTGTTCGCGATCGCCGCGGCGATCGCAGCCCGCAAGGCGAGCGCCGTGCTGCCGGCGCTGCGCCTGGAGCCGTGGCGGATCGCGGCCTGGGGCATCGGCGATGCGGCCGCCTATCTCTGCTTCTACCTCGCCGTCGACCGTGGCCCCGTGGCCGTCGCCGACGTGCTCGCGGCCCAGTTCGCGACGTTCGGGACGCTCGCCGGCGTGCTCCTGCTCGGCGAGCGCCTGCGGCCGCGCCAGTGGCTCGGCGTCGCGATCGTCGTGCTCGCGGTCAGCGGCATCGCGGCGCTGGGCTGAGCTTGCGGGGGCGCACTAGACTCCTGACGTGACCGCAGCCTGTGCCCGGGGGCCCGCGCAGCCCGCGCTCCTCGACGAGACGATCGGCGCGAACCTCGAGCGCATCGCGGCGCGCTTCGCGGCGCGCGAGGCGCTCGTCTCGTGCGAGCAGGGCCGGCGCTACACGTACGCCGAGTTCGACGCCCTGGTGGATGCCGTCGCGCGCGGTCTCCTGGCCCGCGGCCTGGCCACCGGCGACCGCCTCGGCATGTGGGCGCCGAACCGCAGCGAATGGACGCTCGTGCAGTACGCGAGCGCGAAGCTCGGCGTGATCCTCGTCAACATCAACCCGGCCTACGGCTCGTCCGAGGTCGCCTATGCGCTGCGGCAGTCGGGCTGCCGTGCGCTCGTGGCCGCGAGCGGCTTCCGCGACAGCGACTACACGGCCGTGCTCGGCGAGGCGCGCTCGCAGCTCCCCGCGCTGGAGTGGACGGTCTGGCTCGACACGCCCGACTGGGACGGCCTCCTGGGCGAGGGCGAGGGCGTGCCGCTCGCCGCCGTGCGCGAGCGCTCGCAGGGCCTCCGGCCCGACGACGCGATCAACATCCAGTACACGAGTGGCACGACCGGCTTCCCCAAGGGCGCGGTCCTCACGCACCGCAACATCCTCAACAACGGCTACCTCGTGGGCGAAGGCTGTCGCTACAGCGAGCTCGACCGCATCTGCATCCCGGTGCCGTTCTACCACTGCTTCGGCATGGTCATGGGCAACCTCGGCGCGACCACCCACGGCGCCTGCATGGTCATCCCGAGCGCCGGCTTCGACGCCGGCGCGACGCTCGCCGCCGTCTCGCAGGAGCGCTGCACGTCGCTCTACGGCGTGCCCACCATGTTCATCGCCGAGCTCGGCCACGCGAGCTTCGCCGAGCACGACCTCTCGTCCCTGCGCACCGGCATCATGGCCGGCTCGCCATGCCCGGTCGAGGTCATGCGCCGCGTCGTGCGCGAGATGAGCATGGCCGAGGTGACCATCTGCTACGGCATGACGGAGACCTCGCCGGTGTCGACCCAGAGCTCGCCCGACGATCCGCTCGAGCTGCGCGTCTCGACCGTCGGGCGCGTGCATCCCCATCTCGAGGTCAAGCTCGTCGATCCCGAGACCGGCGCGCTCGTCGAGCGCGGCGAGACGGGTGAGCTGTGCACGCGCGGCTACTCGGTCATGCGCGGCTACTGGGACGACGAGGAGCGCACGCGCGAGGTCATCGACGGCGACGGCTTCATGCACACCGGCGACCTCGCGACGATGGACGATCAGGGCTACGTGAACATCGTCGGGCGCAGCAAGGACATGATCATCCGCGGCGGCGAGAACGTCTCGCCGCGCGAGGTCGAGGAGCACCTCCACGGCCACCCCGACGTCGCCGACGTCCAGGTCATCGGCATCCCCGACGAGCGCCTGGGCGAGGAGATCATGGCCTGGGTCGTGCTGCGCCCGGGCGCGACGGCGACGGCCGACGATCTCGCGCGCCACTGCCACGGCCGCATCGCGCGCTTCAAGACGCCGCGCCACTGGAAGGTCGTCGACGCGTTCCCGATGACGGTCACGGGCAAGGTGCAGAAGTTCCGCATGCGCGAGATCGCCGTGGCCGAGCTCGGGCTCGAGCGCGCCGCCTCGACGCGCACCGCCTGAGACGCCCTGCCGGCCGCTAGTCTGCGGGCGCTCGCCGCAGAGGGCGCGGGCGACGAGGACGCCGTGCGACGCGCGGCACGAGCGAAGGCGGGGAGCGACGTGGCAGCAGGGACCGATCGGCGCGGGGGCATCTCGGCGGACGAGCTCGCGGCACGCAGGGAGCGGCTGCTCGAGCACGTGCGCGGGCAGGGCCTGTCCGGCTACGTGCTCTTCGACGCCGACTACATCCAGTACTTCACCGGCTTCGGGTTCCTCTCGACCGAGCGCCCCGTCGTCTACGCCCAGAGCGCCGGCGGCGAGATGGCCGTGCTCGTGCCCGAGTTCGAGGTCGAGCGCGTGCGCGCAGAGACCGCCTTCGAGCGCATCGAGCCCTACGTCGAGTACCCCGGCGTCGAGCACCCGATGACCGTGCTCGCACGCCTGCTGACCGAGCTCGGCATCCGCTCGGCGGTCGGCGCCGACCAGGACGGCTATCCCGGCATCCTCGGCTACCAGGGGCCGGAGCTGAGCGAGGCAGCCGCGTGCACGGTCTCGCCGCTCGGGACGCTGATCGAGAGCATGCTGGTGCGCAAGAGCAGCGCCGAGATCGAGCTCATCCGCGAGAGCGCGCGCTGGTGCGAGCATGCCCACCGGCTGCTCCAGCAGTACTCCGTGCCCGGCGCGACCGAGGCCGAGGCGAGCCTGCGCGCCGGCCACGAGGCGACGCTCGCGATGCTCGCGGAGCACGGCGAGGTCGGCGGGCTGTCGTCGTCCGACGGCGTCTCGGCCGGCTATCGCGGGCAGATCGGCCTGCGCAGCTCGTGGGCGCACGCAGTGGCGCACAACATCCGCTTCGAGCGCGGCGACGTGCTCGTGAGCGAGACGAGCGCGCCGATCTGGGGGTACCACGCCGAGCTCGAGCGGGCCATGGTGATCGGACCCGCGAGCGACGAGGTGCGGCGCCTCTTCGACCACGCCGTCGCGGCCCAGCAGGCCGCCTTCGCCGCGCTCCGGCCGGGTGCGACGTGCGCGCAGGTCGACGGCGCCGTGATGCGCTACCTCGAGCAGCACGACCTGACCTCCTACTGGCGCCAGCACACCGGCCACGCGATCGGCCTGCGCAACCACGAGGCGCCGTTCCTCGACCTCGGCGACCACACGCCGATCGAGCCCGGGATGGTGTTCACGATCGAGCCGGGGCTCTACGCGGGCGACATCGGCGGCTTCCGCCACTCGGACACCGTTGCCGTCACGCCCGACGGCATCGACGTGCTGACCGACTACCCGCGCGATCTCGAGAGCCTCACGATCCCCGCCTGAGCCGGATCGCCGCCCGCGTGGCCCGGCGGCCTCCCAGGGGCGGCACTCGTTGCGGCACGCGCCGAGTGGCACTCGCCGTCAGTGCCACTTGGCACGTCTCCGCGGGCGCCGGTCGACGCCTGCCCGCCTAGAGCCAGCCCTTCTCGGCCGCGATCCGCAGCGCCTCGGCCCGGTTGCGGGCCCCCAGCTTGCGGATCGCCCCGCTCAGGTAGTTGCGCACGGTGCCCTCGGAGAGGTGGACGTGCGCCGCGATCTCGGCCGCCGTCGCATGCAGCGCCGCAGCGACGAGCACGTCGTGCTCGCGCTCGGTCAGCGGGCTGTCGCCCTCGGCGATCGCCGCTGCGGCCAGGGCAGGGTCGATCACGCGCTGCCCGGCGTCCACCTCGCGGATCGCGTCCGCGAGCTGCTCGGCGGGCGCGTCCTTGAGCAGGAAGCCGCGTGCGCCGCTCTCGATCGCGCGGCGCAGGAATCCGGGCCGCCCGAACGTCGTCAGGATCAGGCTCCGCACCTCCGGGAGCTCGCTCGCGAGCCGTGCCGCCGCGGCGATGCCGTCCAGCCCGGGCATCTCGATGTCGAGCAGCGCGACCGTCGCGCGCGCCGTGCGCGCCGCCTCCACGACGAGATCGCCGCGCCCGACCTCCGCCACGACCTCGATGTCGTCCTCGAGGCCGAGCAGGCTCGCGAGCGCGCCGCGCACCATGGCCTGGTCCTCGGCGATCAGGACGCGGATCACGCGGCGCCCCGCGGCAGCGTGAGGCGGAGGCGATAGCCGCCGCCGGGCCGGGCGCCGGCCTCGAGCGTGCCGTTCAGGCCACGCGCGCGCTCCGCGAGCCCGACGAGGCCGGCGCCCTCGCCGGTCGCCCCGGATGTGGCCGCGCCGTCGTCCACGACCAGCAGCGACACGGCCTCGGGATCGTGCTCGAGCGTGATCGCGCAGCCGTGCGCGCCGCTGTGGCGCACGACGTTCGTCGTCGCCTCGCGCAGCGCCCAGGCGAGCACGCTCTCGACCTCCGTTGCGAGCTGCGGCGGGGCGCCCTCGACGCGGCAGTCGATGCCGGCGGCCGAGAGCGCCGCCCGCGCGCCGTCGAGGGCGGAGGCGAACGGGAGCTGGCGGTAGCCGTGCACCGCGCTCCGCACCTCCTCGAGCGCCTGCCTCGTCACGCTCCGCACGTCGTTCATCTCGGCCTCGGCGCGCTCGGGGTCGCTGCGCACGAGCCGCGCCGCCAGGTCGCTCTTGAGCGCGACCAGCGAGAGCGTGTGGCCGAGCAGATCGTGCATGTCGCGCGCGATGCGCAACCGCTCGTCGGAGACGGCGAGGCGCGCGAGCTCGCCGCGCGCCTCGCGCAGCTCGTCGTTCGCCCGCAGGCTGCTTCCGAGCGCGGCCATCGTGGCCCCGACGCCGAGCACCGTCAGCGCATACGCCGCGACCGCCGAGCCGTCCGAGCCGGACAGCGCGAGGCCCGTCGCGACGGCGGCCGCCGCCACGGCGACGACGACCCCCGCCGGGGCCGGGCGCAGCTGCATGCCCGCGACGGTCACGACGTAGACGAACAGCAGCGCGAGCGAGCTCGGCGCCCCCAGGAGCAGCGCGATCGCAGCGAGGGCGGCAAGCAGGCCGAGCGCCGCCCAGATGGCGCGCTCGCCTCTGCGCGCGACCGCGTGCACCGGCGGCAGCAGCACGAGGTAGAGCGCGACGAAGGCGGCCACGCAGGCCCAGCTCGCGATGCCCTGCGCAAGCGGTTGCCCGGCGCTCGCGAGATCCATCACCGGGCCCGTCAGGAACACGAGGCCGAGCACCTGGCCGACACGCCAGCGCGCGCGGCGCGTCAACCAGCGCTCCGTGGCAGCCAGCGGACTCACCCGAGCATCATGCCCGAGCATTCCGCAGCCAGCGCAGCGGCGCGGGCTCGCACTCGCCCGACGGCGCGAGGGTGCGCATGAAGCCGATGATCACGACGACGGCCGTGACCACGTGCAGGGCGATGAGCGCGCCGGCCGTGCCGCCGTGGGCGAACCAGTTGGGCCCGGTCAGCGAGAGCGCGAGACCCGTCGACCCGACCTGCGCCCAGCGCCGGCGCGGCCGCGAGCTGCGGCGCTCGATCACGCCGACGGCGAGCCAGCCGACGAGCGCTCCGGCGAGCGCGGCCACGAGCACGTCGAGCGCTCCGATGGTGCTCCTTGAGCCACCGCGCGAGACGACGAGGTCGATGCCGGCGAGCCGCGCAACCGACCACGCGGCGAGCGCGGCGGCGGGCGCGAGGACGACGACTGCGAGACGGCTGCGGGTGCGGTGTTGCATGTGGATCTCTCCTTCGGGTCGCGAGCTGTGCGAGCGTCGCCGCCGGCGCGACTGCAGAGGCGCTTTCTGCCACAGTCGGCGGGTGCTGCGCTCGCACCGCATCGTCGCTCGCGAGCGGCTCGCCCGCCAGAGCGATCCGTCATCGATCGGGCATGACAATCGTCATCTCCTCGCGAGCCCCGAATGACACTGACGATCAGTGCCACTTGGACGTTGCGATGACGACTAACGGATCTCGGCCCGCTCGCCGTCGTGTCGGCGTGGACGCAGACGAGAGGACGGCGCTCGCCATCGAGCGGCTCTACCGCGAGCGAGCCGCCGCGTTCACGCGCATGGCTGCCGCGATCGCTGGGCCCGGTGCGTGCGCGGATGCCGTGCAGGAGGGCTTCGCGCGCGCCTACGCGCGCCGTGCCACCTACCGCGGCGACGGCAGCCTCGCGGGGTGGGTCTGGCGGATCGTCCTGCGCGCCGCCCTCGACGCCCGCGGCGCGCCCGCCACGGCCGAGCTCGAGGACGTGCTCGCGCTGCCGTTCCCCGAGCGCGATCCCGAGCTCGCCACCGCGCTGCGCGCGCTCGCGCCGCGCAGGCGCACGGTCGTCTTCCTGCGCTACTTCGCCGATCTGTCGCTGACGGAGATCGCGCAGATCCTCGGCATCGCGGAAGGCACCGTCTCGGCCACCCTGGCTCAGGCGCGCGCCGAGCTGCACGCCGCCCTGGCCGACGACGCGGAGGTGAGCACGTGACGCGCGACCTCGACGATCGCCTGGCGAGGCGCTTCGCCCGTCAGGACGACGCCGCGCTCGAGCCGCGCGGGACGTTCGCGCAGGTACGCGA
>DASXXY010000317.1:0-1675 GCA_036502805.1 Gaiellales bacterium
CACATCGTGCCGAGCGCGCGCCTGCCGATCGTGACGCAGATCGCGCTCAACCTCGGCTTCATCCTGGGCGGCGCGATCACCGTCGAGGCGCTCTTCTCGTGGCCGGGCATCGGCCTGCGCACGCTCGACGCCATCCAGGCCAAGGACTACCCGATGCTGCAGGGGCTCTACCTCGTGACGTCGCTGCTCGTGATCGTCGCGAACCTCTGCGCCGACCTGCTCTACGGCCGCCTCGACCCGCGGGTGCGCACGGAGTGAGCGTCGCCGCGAACGATCCGGCCGAGGTCACCCGGCGCATCCGCGCCGGCAGCGGCAGCGCGGGCCGCGCCAAGCGCTCGCTCGTCGCGCTCACGCGCACGCGCCGCGGGCAGATCGGCTTCGTGCTGCTCGCCGTCTTCCTCGCGATGGCGATCTTCGGGCCGTTCCTCGCGCCGCAGGACCCGAACGCCGGCACGTCGTTCTCCTCGAACGCGCTGCAGAACTTCGAGTCGCCCTCGACCGCACACTGGCTGGGCACCGACGAATCCGGCCGCGACGTGCTCTCCGAGGTGCTCTACGCCGCGCGCATCTCGCTCGCCGTCGGCCTGGCGGCGGCCTTCATCTCGACGATCCTCGGCGCGCTCATCGGCATCGTCGCCGGCTACTTCGGGGGCTGGGTCGACCGCATCCTGATGGCGATCGACGACTGGGTGCTCGTGATCCCGTTCATACCCACCGCGATCGTGATCGCGGCGCTGCTCGGGCGGCGTGCGGACGGCTGGCCGCTCGGCCGCGAGAGCGTGCTCGTGATCGTGATCGGCGCGCTCGGCTGGGCCGGCACGTCGCGCATCGTGCGCAGCCAGGTGCTGACGCTCAAGGAGCGCGACTACGTGCAGCGCGCCCGCGTGCTCGGCTCGCGCGACCGCACCATCATGGCGCGCCACATCCTGCCCGGCGTGCTGCCGCTCGTGCTCGCGAACGCCGTGCTCTACATCTCCGTCTCCGTGCTCGCCGAGACGACGCTCGCGTTCCTCGGCCTCGGCGATCCGCAGAGCTTCTCGTGGGGCCAGATGCTCAACAACGCCTACGAGTCGGGCGCCATGACGCAGGCCAAGTACGCCTACTTCCTGCCGCCCGGCGTGTGCGTGACGCTGCTTGCGATGGCCTTCAGCCTCGTCGGCTACGCGCTCGAGGAGATCGTCAACCCGACGCGGCGGAGCCGGGCGTGAGCGCGACCTCCGTGGCGACGGATGCGCTGCTCGAGGTGCGCAACCTGCGCGTCGCCTACCGCGACCAGGGCACGGTCGTGCCGATCGTCGACGGCGCCAGCTTCACGCTGCGGCGCGGCGAGGCGCTCGGGCTCGCCGGCGAGTCGGGCTGCGGCAAGACGACGACCGCGCTCGCGCTGCTCGGCCTGCTCCCGAGCGGTCTGCGGCAGATCGGCGGCGAGGTCGTGCTCAACTCGAGCCGCGGCGTCATGCTGCTGCACAACCGCACGCCCACGGGCTGGCGCGACATGCGCTGGAAGACCGCCTCGATCGTCTTCCAGGGCGCCATGAACGCGCTCGACCCGGTGATGCGGATCGACCGCCAGATCGGGGAGGCGATCGCGCTGCACGAGCCGGGCGCGAACGCCGACGCCCGCGTCGCGGAGCTGCTCGAGCGCGTCGGCATCCCGAGCCGGCGCCGCCAGCAG
>DASXXY010000318.1:0-9484 GCA_036502805.1 Gaiellales bacterium
GAGGAGCTGATCGACGCGCTCTTCGACGAGCGCATGGACGCCGTCCTGAGCGTCGCCGAGCAGGCGCTCGCGGTCGACGACCCGTGGCTCGGCCTCGAGGGGTTCTTCGTCAGCATCTTCGAGCTGCAGGCGGCCGACCGCGGCCTCCGCGAGCTCGCCTTCGCCGGCCGCCACGGCCGCGAGCGAGTGGCGCGCGCGAAAGCGCGGCTGGAGCCGCTGATCGCCGAGGTGGTCGCACGCGGGCAGGCCTCCGGGCAGCTGCGCGACGACATCCGCGCGGACGACATCCCGCTGCTCCAGAAGATGCTCGCCGAGACGATCGAGATCGCCGGCGACGTCAGTCCCGACCTCTGGCGCCGCTACCTCACGATCGTGCTCGACGGCCTGCGTACACGGCGCGACGGCCCGACGCCGCTCCCGGTGCCGTCGCTCGAGCCCGGCCAGCTCGAGCTCTGCCGGATGAGCTGGCGAGGGGCTCGCGGCTTCCGCACCGGCTCCGACTGAGCGTGACGAGCGCAGACCGCGAGTGACTCAGAACGGCTCCGGAGAGGTCATCGCCTCGACGGCTCGACCCACGCACCGAGGCGTACGTTCTCAGGATCCTCGACCCGCACGTAGCCGTGCCTGCGCCTCCACGAGCCGTGGAGGCCCGCCCGGCGGACGAGGCGGACGATCCGCTCGGCGACGGCGACCACGGCGAGCGAGGCGAGCACGAAGAGGATCCCGAGCGACATGCTCGCGTCCCTAGCGCGAGTGGCTCTGCAGCGTCACGCCGCGCTGCTGCCGCCAGCGCTCGTGACCGCGCGCCCAGGCCTCGAGCGCGGGCTCGCGTCCCTCCCACTCCCCGACCGTGACGTGCTTGCCGGCCTCGAGGTCCTTGTAGACCTCGAAGAAGTGCTTGATCTCGGCGAGCAGCTCCGGGCGCACGTCGCCGGCGTCGCCGACGCGCGTCCAGGTCGGATCGGAGTGCGGCACGCAGAGGATCTTCTCGTCCTGCCCCGCCTCGTCGTGCATCTCGAGCACGCCGATCGGCCGGCAGGGCACGAGGCAGCCCGGGAACGTCGGCGAGGTCACGAGCAGCAGCACGTCGAGCGGATCGCCATCCTCGCCGAGCGTCTCGAGCAGGAAGCCGTAGTCGCACGGGTAGACGACGCTCGCATAGAGCGTGCGATCGAGCACCAGGCGCTCGAGCCGCGGGTCGTACTCGTACTTGTTGCGGCTGCCCTTCGGGATCTCCACGAAGGCGACAGGCAGGTCGGGAGGAGTTGCTTTCACTCTCCGAGTCTCGCCCAGGTCTCCGCTGCGCGCAAGCGCCGGCTATCGCTCAGCCGCGCCTGATCATCGTCGCGAGCATGATCGCGCAGGGCGTCTCCGCGCGATGGCGCAGCGCCGCGACCGCGGCCTCGCAGACCGTGAGCGTGCGGCCGGCGCGCACGACGCGGCCGCGCGCGATCAGGAGATCGCCCTCGGCGGGCGCCAGCAGGTTGAGCTTGTACTCGACCGTCAGCACCTCGCTGCCGGCGGGCAGGAGCGAGAGCGCGGCATAGCCCGCGGCGCTGTCGGCGATGGCGCCGACGACGCCCGCGTGCATGAAGCCGTGCTGCTGGGTCAGCTCCGGCCGCGGCCGGCAGGAGATCGTGCACGTGCCCTCGCCCACCTCGACGAGCTCGGCGCCGAGATGCTCCATGAAGCCCTGGCGCGCGAAGCTCGCGCGCACGCCGGCCTCGCCTGCCAGATCGCCGTCCACGGGGAGAGTCTGCGCGACGACGGCCTCTGACACAATCTCCGCCTGGACACCGTGCCCTCGAACGCGAGCGTGATCGAGCTCGGCTGCGACATCGACGCCCCGATCGCCGAGGTCTTCGCGTTCCACCTCGACACGCGCAACGCGGCGCGCATCTCGCCGCCGAGCCAGCAGATCGTGGCGGTCGAGGGGACGTTCCCGCTCGCGCTCGGGAGCGAGGTGCGGCTGACGATGCGGCAGCGCCCCCTGCCGTTCGCGCAGACGTGGGTGATCCGCGTCGTGCGGCTCGAGCAGCCGGTGCTCGTCGTCGACCGCATGCTGCGCGGGCCGTTCGCGCTCTGGCAGCACGAGCACCGCTTCGCCGAGCTGCCGGAAGGGCGCACCCGGATGACGGACCACCTGACCTACGCGCTGCCCGCCGGACCGCTCGGGCGGCTCGCCGACCGCGTCCTCGGCCGGCGCCTGATCGAGCGCACGTTCCGCGACCGACATGCCCGTACGCAGGCAGTTTTCCAAACCGTCCCGAGGTGAGTTGAAAACCACCCGCGCGGCGGCCGAACCGCTGCGCGCGGGACTGCGAATCGCCCCCCGAGGGAGTCACCTGCTGCGACCCATTCGTATCTGCGAATGACTTGCAGTAAGGGGCCGACGGGTAGTAGCATCGCCTCATCCGCGCCGCTCGGCGCGGAGGGCAGGACTCGGGGGAGACCATTCCATGGGGGTGCCGTCCGTACCGCTGCGGGGATCGCGCTGGGCGCGCGTGTCGCGCTCCCTCACGCCGGCCGAGTGGCGGCGGGCCGCCGTCCTCGCACTCGTCGTGATCGGCCTCCACGTCGTCGGCTTCGGCCTCCTGCTGGGCGTCGTCGCGCCGGCTCACCTGCAGCTCAGCGGCGGCATCTTCGGCGTCGGCGTCGGCATCACGGCCTACATGCTCGGCATGCGGCACGCGTTCGACGCCGACCACATCGGCGCGATCGACAACACGACGCGCAAGCTGATGGCGGATGGCCAGCGCCCGCTCAGCGTCGGCTTCTTCTTCTCGCTCGGCCACTCCAGCGTCGTCTTCCTGCTGGCCGTCGGCCTCGGCCTCGGCGTCAAGGGCCTGAGCGGCGACGTCGCCAACGACCACTCGGCGCTGCACCGCGCGACGAGCCTCGTCGGCCCGACCGTCTCGGGCACGTTCCTGTTCCTGATCGGCATCCTCAACCTGCTCGTGCTCGTCGGCATCGTGCGCGTCTTCCTGCGCATGCGCAACGGCGAGTTCGACGAGCGGCAGCTCGAGCAGCAGCTCAACTCGCGCGGCTTCATGAACCGCTTCTACGGGCGTGCGACGCGCGCCGTCCGGAAGCCCTGGCACATGTTCCCGCTCGGCCTCCTCTTCGGCCTCGGCTTCGACACGGCGACCGAGATCGCGCTGCTCGCGACGGCCGGCACAGCGGCCGCGGGCGGCCTGCCGTTCTACGCGATCCTGTGCCTGCCGATCCTCTTCGCGGCCGGCATGTCGCTGCTCGACACGATCGACGGCGCATTCATGAACTTCGCCTACGGCTGGGCGTTCTCCAAGCCGGTGCGGAAGGTCTTCTACAACATCACGATCACGGCGCTCTCAGTCGCGGTGGCGCTCATCATCGGCACGCTCGAGCTGCTCTCCGTGTTCGCCGACAGGCTCAACCTGACGGGCGGCATCTGGGACTTCACGGCGAACCTCGACCTCAACCTGGTCGGCTACTTCATCGTCGGCCTGTTCGTCGCGACCTGGGTGCTCGCGCTCGGGGTCTGGCGGTTCGGCCACATCGAGGAGCGCTGGACGGCGCGCCTCGACCCCGGCCTCGAGGCCGGCGCGACGCAGCAGATCGTGCCCTGATCAGGCCGTGACGCGCAGCTCCGCGTGCCGCGTCAGCGGCAGCGGCGAGCCGTCCTCGCCGCTCTCGCAGCGCTGCGTCGCAGCGACGCGGTGCGTCCCGCGCGCGAGGCCCGGGATCCGCCAGCGCACGGCGAAGCGCCCGTGCCCGTCGAGCAGGGCGCGCGCGAACACGACGCCGTCGACGGCCAGGATCACGCGCGGCTTGCAGAACTCGATCTGCGCCCATCCGGCGCCGCGCACGACGATGCGCTTCCCCTGCGCGCCGGCGGCGGGCGTGAGCGTCACGCGCGGCGACGCGGCGGCCGCCGTGGCCGCCGCGAGCAGGCTCGCGGCGATCGCGATGAGGGCGACGTGGCGGCGCATGCGCGCATCGTAGATAGCCTGCAGCGATGGGAAAGGCACGCCGCACACGGCAGACACGCGAGCAGGAGCGACGCAAGGCGCGCACGCGGCGCACGCTGATCGCCACGGGCGCGGCGGTCGTGGTCGTGATCGCGCTGATCGCCGTGCAGCAGCTGACGAGCGGCGGCTCGAGCAGGCCGGACCCGGCCAAGCTCTCCGGCGTCGCCGACGTGCAGGCCGAGTTCGACGGCCTGACCGAGAAGGCCGGCACGGTCGGCCCGGCGAGCGCGAAGGTCACGATCGTCGAGTACGGCGACCTGCGCTGCCCGATCTGCAAGCAGTTCGACAACGACGTGATCCCGAGAGTGATCAGCGACTTCGTGCGCACCGGTAAGGCGAAGCTGGAGTACAAGACGTGGCCGATCCTCGGGCCCAACTCGGTGACCGCCGCGCAGGCCGCCTACGCGGCGCGCCGGCAGAACGCGCTCTGGCGCTACGCGGCCCTGACCTACCTCAACCAGGGCGACGAGAACGACACCTGGTTCACGACCGCGATCGCGCGCTCGCTCGCGGCGGGCGTCGGGCTGAACATCGCGCAGTTCGACAAGGACCGGACGAGCAGCGCGGCGACCGCCGCGATCAGCCAGGTCACCGCAGAGGCGACGAAGCTCGCGCTGCCCGGCACGCCGTCGATCCGCATCGCCGGGCCCTCGGGCACGACGAACGTCGACGCGACCTACGACGCGATCAAGGCCGGCGTGGAGAAGGCGGGCGGCACGGCGGGGTGAGCGCGCGTCGCCTGGCCGCGGTGCTGGCGCTGCTCGAGCTGATCGTCGCGGCCTACCTCGAGATCGAGCGGGCGCGCGGGCGCTCCGTGGCCTGCCCGATCGGCGGCGGTGGCTGCGAGGCGGTGCAGCACAGCCGCTACAGCAAGCTCGCCGGCGTGCCGCTGCCGCTGCTCGGGCTCGCAGGCGCGGCGGCGATGTTCGCCACGACGCTGCTCGCGGATCCGCGTGCGCGCACCGTCGCGTTCGTGCTCGCCGTCACGGGCGCGCTGTTCTCGCTCTACCTCGCCGGCCTGCAGGCGTTCGAGATCCACGCCTACTGCGCGTGGTGCCTCTCGAGCGCCGTGATCTGGCTCGCGCTCGCGGCGACGACCGGCACGGCCTGGTTGCGCGCCGCCGACGAGGAATGAGGGCCCTCCCGGCCTGCCTCGCGCTGATCGTCCTGCTCGCGCTGCCGGCGGCCGCGGCTGCGCACACCATCAAGGGGCTCGTGCACGACGATCGCGACGTGATCCTCGCGCAGGCGCCCGGCGCGCACGCGGGCATTTCGGCCGACGGCACGCACCTCGTGCTGCGGCGCGACGGCGCCCGCGTCGTCGAGGTGCTCGACTTCCAGGGCCTGCCCGCGCTGAAGCTCGACGCGCGCGGAGGCTGGGCCCGCAAGGGCGCGCCGATCGTCACGGTGCTCGCGGTCACGCCCGGCGCGCCCGACCCGCGCGACGCGCGCTGGCTGCGCGTCGGCGACGGCTCGTCGCTGCGCTTCCACTACCCGGGCACGCACGGCGAGGTCGTGCACCGCTGGAGCGTCCCGTTGCGCGTCGACGGCCGCCCGGCGCGCATCCGGGGTGCCGTCGAGCGTGCCGCCCGCCCACCGCTCGCGTGGCCGATCGGCGCGGGCGCGGCGCTCCTGGCGGGTGCCGCGGCGCTGCTGCTGCTGCCGTCGAGGAGGCGCCTCGCGTGGCCGCTCGTCGGCTTCCTCGCCGTCGCCGCGATCGCGATCGCGCACGGCGAGAGCGCCGCCACGGGCGCACGGCCGTGGGGCGTGCTGGTCGCCGCCGTCGTCGCGCTCGCGGGCCTCGCGCTCGCCCACCGCCTGCGCCGCGACGCGGCGCTCGAGCAGGGCGCGCTCGCGGTCACGGCGATCCTGCTCGCGCTGCCGCTCGCCGGGCGCCTCGCGGTGCTGCGCCACGGCGTGATCGTGACGACCCTCGACGGCGACCTCGTGCGCGCGCTCGTCGTCGCAGGGCTCGCCGCGGCGGCAGCCGCGATCGGCGCCGCGGCGCGCGCGTGGTGGCCCGAGACGGGCTAGCGAGGCGCCGCGAGGCGCGCACCCAGCGAGCCGAGCGCCAGCGCGACGAGCGGCACGAGCACGAGCAGTCCCAGCGCGGCTCCGAGCGTGTCGCCGACGGCGTAGGCGGCGAGGTCGTGCGCGCCGCTCTGCCGGAAGTCGCGCACGAGCTGCGCGTCGTAGGGCCTGCCGTCGCTCGCGTAGGTCGCGGAGACCCAGACGGCGAACGCGAGCAGCGACCCGACGAGACCGCTCCAGAGCGCGGCATCCGCACCCGCACGCACGTGGCCGGTGCGGCGGGCCACGAACGTCGCGACAGCGGCCGGCACGAGCAGCGCCGCGGCGAGCGGCAGCGCCACGAGCTCCTTCGGGAACGCACCCGGCAGCACGATCGCGAGCCAGGCCGCCCCGATCGCGGCTCCGCCCGCGACGCCGCTCCGCCGCGCGAGCGCGTGGCCGCGCCCGCCGCCCCGCGTCAGGGCCAGCGCGCAGGCCGCGTGCACGCCGAGCACGGCGACGAAGGCCGCGATCGCCGCCCAGCCCGCCGCGCCCGCGCACAGGGCGGGATAGCGCACCACGCCGTAGAGGCCGAGCGCGAGGACAGCGGCGACGGCCGCGAGCACGAGCGACCGGACGCCGCGCCCGCCGCGACCGGGCGCGAGCACGCTCGCCCCCAGGCGCAGGACGAACGCGACGCGGAGGCAGCCGGCGGCGAACGACCAGCGGGCGCGCGGGCTTCGCACCGCGGCGAGCTCCGCGCACATCGCAGCTCCCCACTCGGCCTGCGCGGGCGGCAGGCCGGCGACGGCCAGGGCGAGCAGGCGCGCGGGGAGATCGCCGCCGGCTCCCCGGCGCAGCGCCGCGCGCAGCCGCCGCGCGGCAGGCAGGCCGCGCACGATCAGGAGCACCAGGACGGCGAGCAGGAAGAGGCCGCCCATGAGGTCACCGCCGTCCGGCGCAGGCTGTCATGGGATAAGTCTATCTAGATAGACTTACCGTTTGCAAGCGGCTCCGATCACGACCCTCCCTCCGTCCAGGGCGAGGCCGTCGCCTCGGCCCGGCGCGGCCTGTCGGGCGAGATCCCGCGGGCGCGCAGTCAGGCGCTCGCGGCCCAGACGCCGAAGGGCTCGCCGAGCACGTCGCGCCGCACGTCGACGCCGAGCCCCGGGCCCTCGGGCGCGCTCAGCCGGCCGCTCTCGGCGGCGGGCATGCCGGTCGCGTTGCCGACCGTCACCCACGCGTTGAAGTCGACGGTGTGGATGCGCAGCTCCTCGGGCGTCGAGAGCGAGAGGTGCGCCATCGCGGCCGTGTCGATGTCGCTGCCGCCCGTGTCCTCGACGGTCACGGGCAGGCCGAGCTCGACGGCGACGTCGCGCAGGAGCGCCGCAGGGCCGACGCCGCCGACGCGCGCGATCTTGATCGTGACGCCGTCCGCGACGCCGTCGCGGTGCGCCGCGAGCAGTGCCGGCAGCGTGTCGATGCACTCGTCCAGGACGAGCGGGTGCGGGCACGCGGCGCGGAGCGCGCGGCAGTCGTCGTAGCTCATGCACGGCTGCTCGACGGTGATCGCGAGGTCGCGCGTGGAGCGCAGGAAGGCGCGCGCCTGCGCGGTCGTCCAGGCGCCGTTGGCGTCGCAGAACAGCACGACGCCGGCCGGCACCGCGGCGCGGACCGCGTGCACGCGCTCGACGTCCTCGCCGGGCTCGCCGCCGACCTTGACCTGGATCCGCCCGTAGCCGGCCGCGACGTAGGCCGCCGCGCTCGCGGCCATTGCCGCGGGGTCGGCCTGGGACACGGAGCGGTAGAGCTCGACGGAGCTGCCGTGGCGGCCGCCGAGATACGCGCACAGCGGCACGCCGGCCGCCTGTGCGGCGAGGTCGTGGAGCGCCATGTCGATGGCCGACTTGACGGCCGGCTGGCCGAGCATCGCGCGATCAAGCGTCCGCCGCACGCGGCGCGGGTGGCGCGGATCCACGCCCAGCAGGAGTGGCGCCAGCTCGGCCACGCCGGCGCGCACGGCAGCCGCGAAGGCCGGTGCGTAGAACGCGCCGAGCGGCGCCATCTCACCCACGCCGACGAGGCCGTCGTCGCTCTCCAGCAGGACGATGGTGGAGTCGGTGCCGTCCTCGGACTGACCGCGACACGTGTAGGGGCCGTCGCGGAACGGCTGCTGCTGGCGGTAGGCGGCGACGCGGGCGATGCGCATGCTGCAAGGCTACCGCCGTGCGCATCCCGAGCTCGAACGCCTACCCGCCGCAGCCGGCGCCGCCGCGCATGCCGGAGCTGCCGACCGCGGCGACGCCGGACGGCGGCTGCGGCAGCGGTATGACGCGCCCCGCCCACGCCCCGCTCGCGACCGGCCCCGGGCGCGCATAGTGCGCATCACCGCCGTGCGGGCGACGCCCGTCAACATCCCGTTCCACGCGCCCTACCGCTTCTCGCTCGGCTCGACGGCCTCGGTCACGAAGACGATCGTCGAGGTCGAGACCGACGAGGGCGTGACCGGCATCGGCGAGTGCGCCGACGGCGACCGCAGCGCCGACATCGAGCGCCTCGGCGAGCGCCTGACCGGTCTCGACCCGCTCGACCTGAACGAGTGCGAGCGCCGCTGCGTGCCGGCGTTCGAGCACTCGCTGTGGGAGAACGTGACGACGCTGAAGCGCGCGTTCGGGGCGATCGAGATGGCGCTCTGGGACGTGCGCGGCCGCGCCGAGGGCACGCCGCTGCACCTGCTGCTCGGCGGCGCCGTGCGGCGCGAGATCGCGTTCACGGAGTACTTCTCGCTGCGCCACCCGGGCCCCTCGCACCCGGGCGAGTCGACGCCGCTCGAGGTCGCGCGCTACTGCGCGAGCATGATCGAGCGGTACGACTCCCCCACGTTCGAGGGCAAGCTCGCGACCGTGGCGCTCGCGACGGAGCTCGAGATGGTGCGCGAGGTGCGCGCCGCGATCGGCGACCGCCCGCTGCGCCTCGACGCGAACCACGCCTGGACGGTGCCGACGGCGCGCGAGGTGCTGCGCCGCCTCGCGCCGTACGACATCCGCTGCATCGAGGAGCCCGTCGGCTCGCACGAGGAGCTCGCGCGGCTGCGCCCGTTCACGGACATCGCGTTCTCGGCCCACGCGCCGGACCTGCGGCGCGCGGTCGCGCTCGGCGTGCCCGACTTCTACGTGCTCAACATCGTCGAGCTCGGCGGCATCCGGCGCACCGTCGAGTTCGTGCGCGCGTGCGAGCTGTTCGGCATCGGCTTCTGGTTCCACTCCGGCGACAGCGGCGTCGCGAGCGCCGCCTACCTCCAGCTCTCCGCGGCGCTCGAGCCGATCCGCGAGCCGAGCCAGGCGCTCTTCCACTGGTACGCCGACGACGTCATCGCGGAGGGTCCGTTCAGCCCGCAGCGCGGCGTCCTGCCCGTGCCGGACGGCCCCGGCCTCGGCGTCACGCTCGACCCGGTGGCGCTCGCG
>DASXXY010000319.1:0-13890 GCA_036502805.1 Gaiellales bacterium
GCCGAGGCGCGCGCGCTCGCGATCGCCTCCGAGGGCGCCGAGGTCGTGCGCGTCGACGGCGTCTACGAGGACGCGGTCGCCGCCGCTGCGCGCGCCGGCGAGGTGCCCGGCGCGGCCGTGCTGGCCGACGTCGCCTACGACGACGCCGACCCCGTCCCGCACTGGGTCGCAGACGGCTACTCGACGATCTTCGCCGAGGCGGCCGAGCAGGCCGACGTGCCGTTCGACGTCGTCCTCTGCCAGATCGGCGTCGGGTCGTTCGCCTCGGCGGCGGTGCGCTTCGCGTGCCATCAGTCCCCGCCCGCGGTCGCGATCGGCGTCGAGCCGGCGAACGCCGCCTGCGTCACCGCATCGCTCGCCGCCGGCCGCCCCGTCGTCGTCGCGACGCCGGGCACGAGCATGGCGGGGCTGAACTGCGCGACGCCCTCGCACGCCGCCTGGCCCGTCCTCCGCGACGGGCTCGCCGGCAGCGTCGTGATCAGCGACGCGGAGGCCCACGAGGCGATGCGCGATCTCGCCGCCGCGCGGATCGTCGCCGGCGACTGCGGCGCCTCCTCGCTCGCCGGGTTGCGGGCGCTGCTGTCCGACCCCGCCTGCGCCGAGCTCAGGCAGTGCGCCGGCCTCGGCCCTGCGAGCTGCGTGCTGCTCGTCTCGACCGAGGGCGCGACCGATCCCGAGAGCTACGCCCGGACGACAGGAGCCCGATGACACCGCCCGACGCAGCGGCGCTCGCCGAGCGCTTCGCCTCGCCCGCCGCGGAGCCCGCGGCCGGTCCTGCCCTGTGCGCGACGGGCGCGCTCGCCGCCGCCCTGATCGAGAAGGCCTGTGCGCTCTCCCCCGGCGCCGGCCTCGAGGCCGAGCACGCGCGCGCGACCGACCTCCGCACGGAGTTCCTGACGACCGCAGAGCGCGACTACGCCGCGTTCGCGGCGATCCTCGAGACGCAGCGCGACGGCGGCGACGTGCGCCGCGCCTGGGCCGTCGCGGCACTCGTCCTGCGCGACGCGGCCGCGCTGCTCGAGGAGACGCACTTCCTCGCCGACGACGTCGGCAAGCGCTGCAAGCCGGCGCTCAGCGGCGAGCCGATCGCCGCCGCGCTGCTCGCCCTCGGGGCGCAGCGGGCCGCGCTGGCGCTGGCGGAGATCGACGAAGGCGAGTAGCGGCTCAGTCCGACCGGCGCAGCTGCCGGGCGTCGACGCGCAGCGACCTGCCGTCGGCGGCCCACGCGATGCGCCGCACGGTGACGGTGCTGATCGGCACCTCCGCGACGACGGAGCGGTCGGCCGCCCGGCGCACGACGATCGCGTCCCGGCGCGCGTAGGCCAGCAGGCGCCCGTCGGGGCTGAACGCCGGCGTGGGCGGCGATTGCACCTGCGCGTCGAAGGGGCGCAGCGGCCCGGCGGCCTGCGCGAGCGCGAGCGCCGCCTCGTTGCCGCTCTCGAGCACCAGCAGGTGGCCGCGCGGCCCCCACGACGCGGCGCCGGCGGGCAGCGCACGGCGCTGCGAGCCGTCCGCGCGCATCACCTCGACGCCGCCGCCACCGGTCGTCATGATCCAGCGGCCGTCGGGCGACCACGCCGGCGCACCCGCGATGCCGTGTGCGATCACGCGCCGCCGGCCGCTCGCGACAGCCTGCAGCCGCAGGTCGGCGCCCTGCCTGCATCCGCTGCCGCGGGTCGCCGGGACGCTCACGGCGATGGTGTCGCCGCGCGGAGCCCATGCCGGGCCGGTCGAGAAGTCGCCGCAGAACGGTCGCGCGAGCAGGATGCGACGGCCGTCGACGCCGACCGCGATCGCCGAGACGACGTGCGGCACCCACGTGGCGAGCGCGAGCCACCTGCTGTCGGGCGACCAGACGGCTCGCCCCGTGCCCGCGTAGAGGTGGCGCTCGACGACGTGCAGGGCGCCGTCCGGAGCGTGCCGGCCGATCGCGACCGTGGCGGTGTTGCCGGACGTCCCGGAGGAGCGCAGCACCGCCCGCCAGCGGCCATCCGGTGAGACGAGGACGCTCGGAGGCTCGTCGGGCGCAAAGGCGCCGACCGAGCGCACGTGCCCCGCGAGGTCGATCGCGAGCCGCGCGCCGGCCGCATCGACGGCGACATCGCCGACGGCTCCGCGGTCGGCCGAGCGGAAGCCCGCGAGTGCGAGGGCGACGATCGCCGCCGACACGATCCCGGACGACACGGCGACTCTCATCCGGCGATGGTCGCGCCACGGCGGCGCGACGCGACGGTGAGCCGGCCGGCGGTCGGCGGCGGCCGCTCAGCGGTCGTCAGGCGGCGATGCGCAGGAGCGTCGGCGCGCGCTGCGGGCGCAGCTGCGACGAGTGCCCGATGCCACGGCGCAGGAACGCCTCCACGAGCACGGGGTCGAACTGCGTGCCGGCGCCGCGCTCGAGCTCCTTGCTCGCCTCCTGCACCGTCATCGAGTTGCGGTACGGGCGGTCGGCGAGCATCGCGTCGTAGGCGTCCGCGATCGCGAGCACGCGCGAGACGAGCGGGATGCGCTCGCCGGACAGGCCGTGCGGGTAGCCGGCGCCGTCCCAGCGCTCGTGGTGGTGGCGCAGGATCGTGGCGATGCCGATCAGGTCGGCGCGCTCGGCGAGCTGCGCGCTCGCGTTCGGGTGGCGCTTGACGGTGTCGTACTCGCCCGCGTCGAGGCGGCCCGGCTTGAGCAGCACGGCGCGCGGGACGATGATCTTGCCGACGTCGTGCAGCAGGCCGGCGAGCGTCGTCTGCGCCACGGCGCGGCCGTCGAGGCCGGCCGCGTCGGCGAGCTCGATCGCGACGCGCGAGACGCGCGTGGAGTGCTCGGCGTCGGTCGAGATCTGAGGATCGAGCCAACGGGCGAGCTCGAGCAGCCGCGACAGGTCGATGCGCTGGGCCTGATCCACGGACGCATGATTGATCAGGTATGAGCGGGTTTCCATCCCCCGCCGGGGTGACGCGAGCCGGCGGGGGCTGGTGCTACCCGTGACGCGGGGCTAGAAGAGCCCGACCGTCGTGCCGTCGGCGTCGATGTCGATGTTCAGGCCGGCCGGCGTCTTGCCGAGGCCCGGCATCTGCACGATCGTGCCGCAGAGCGCCGTCACGAAGCCCGCGCCGGTGTAGGCGCGGAGGTCGCGGATCGGCACCGTGAAGCCCGTCGGCGCACCCTGCCTGGTCGGGTCGTGCGAGATCGACAGGTGCGTCTTCGCCATGCAGATCGGCAGGTTGCCGTAGAGCTCGTTGAAGCGCTTCAGCTTGGCCTGGGCCTCGGGCAGGAACTCGACGCCGTCGGCGCCGTAGACCTTCGTCGCGATCGCGGCGATCTTGTCCTCGATCTTCGCGTCGTCCGGGTAGGTGAGCGTGAAGTCGCTGGGCTGGTTGGCGGCCTTGACCACGGCCCGGGCGAGGTCGGCGGCACCCTCGCCGCCGTCGACGACGGCGGTGTTGTGCTGCGCGTCGAGCGCGCCCGCCTCGAGCGAGAGCGTGCGCACGAGCTCGACCTCCTCGTCCGTGTCGCTCGGGAAGCGGTTGACCGCGACGATGCACGGCATGCCGAAGCCCTTCGCCGTGCGGATGTGCGCAGCCAGGTTGGCGATGCCGGCACGCAGCTGCGTCATCGACTCCTCGGGCGAGGACGCCGTCCCGTCGGGCGAGCCGCCGTGCAGCCGCAGCGCCTTGACGGTCGCGACGATCACGACCGCGGCCGGGCGGATCCCGCCCTGGCGGCAGACGATGTCCATGAACTTCTGCATGCCCATGTCCGCGCCGAAGCCCGACTCCGTGATCACGTAGTCGGCCATCTTGAGCGCGATGCGGTCGGCGATCAGCGACGAGTTGCCGTGCGCGATGTTCGCGAACGGCCCGCAGTGGACGAACGCCGGCTGACCCTCGAGCGTCTGCACGAGGTTCGGCATGATCGCGTCCTTGAGCAGGACGGCCATCGAGCCGGCGCAGCCGATCTGCTCTGCCGTGACCGGCTCGCCCGAGCGGTCGAACGCGACCGTGATCGCGCCCAGGCGCTGCCGCAGGTCGGTGAGGTCGCGCGAGAGCGCGAGGATCGCCATGACCTCGGAGGCCGCGGTGATGTCGAAGCCCGTCTCGCGCGGCGAGCCGTTCGTGGCGCCGCCGAGGCCCGTGATGATGTTGCGCAGGCCGCGGTCGTTCATGTCGACGCAGCGCCGCCACGAGATCGAGTGCGGATCGATGTCGAGGTCGTTGCCGTGCATCACGTGCGCGTCGAGGAACGCCGCGAGCAGGTTGTTGGCGGCCGAGATCGCGTGCATGTCGCCCGTGAAGTGGAGGTTCAGGTCCTCCATCGGCACGACCTGCGCGTAGCCTGCACCGGCGGCGCCGCCCTTGATGCCGAAGACGGGGCCGAGCGAGGCCTCGCGGATGCACAGGAGCGCCGTCTCGCCGATCGCGCCCATGCCCTGCGTGAGCGAGACCGACGTCGTCGTCTTGCCCTCGCCCGCCTTCGTGGGCGTGATCGCCGTGACGCAGATGATCTTGCCGTCGGGCTTGTCCTTCAGCCGGTCGAGCACGGAGAGGCGGATCTTGGCCTTGTAGCGCCCGTAGGGCTCGACCTCGGCGTCTTCCAGGCCGGCGGCCGCCGCGATCTCCTGGATCGGGCGGAGCTCGGCCTCCTGGGCGATCTCGAGACTGCTCTTCACGCTCGTCGTTCTCCCGTCCGGAGGGTCGTTGCAGGCATCCCCGCGCCTGCTGCGGCGGCATCCCGCGCAGTGCCGGGGACGCGTGCGGCGCGTGGCGCGCAGGGCCGGAGGATACGCGCCGTGCCTGGCGGCGCGCGCAAGTCGCTGCGAGTATCCACAGGGTGGAACATGCGGAGAGCGACGCGCGGCCGCCCGGCGAGGGCTCGCTGCAGGAGGCGATCGGGCGCCAGATCCGCGAGTTCCGCACGGCGCTCGACATGACGGTCGCCGACCTCGGCCGCCAGAGCGACCTCTCGGCCGGCGCGATCTCGAAGATCGAGCGCGGCCTCACGCCGCCCTCGCTCGCGAGCCTGAGCGCCATCGCGGGTGCGCTCGCCGTCCCCGTGACGGCGCTCTTCCGCAAGCACGAGGAGCAGCGCGACGCCTCCTACGTCCCCGCCGGCAAGGGGCTCGTGATCGAGCGCCGCGGCACGCGCGTCGGCCACCGCTACGAGCTGCTCGGGCACACCGTGCGCGGCCCCGTCGCGATCGAGCCCTACCTCGTCACGCTGACGGAGGAGTCCGAGGTCTTCCCGCTCTTCCAGCACGCCGGCGTCGAGTTCCTCTACGTGCTCGAGGGCGAGGTGGTCTACCGCGCCGCCGGCACGACCTACCACCTCCACCCCGGCGACTCGCTGCTCTTCGACGGCGACGTCGCGCACGGGCCGGAGAAGCTGATCCGCCTGCCGATCAGGATGCTCGCGGTGATCTCCCGCGCGACCGACGGGCGATGAGCCCGCGCACCGCGCTGCTGCTCGCCGCGCTGCTCGCGGCGATCGGGCTCGCGGCCGTCGGGCTCGTCACGGGTCTCCGCCAGTCGCCTCCGCGCGACGCCCGCATCCTCGTGCTCGACGCGCGCACGGGGAAGACGCTCGGCGGCTACGACGCACGCGGCGGGTATGCGGTCACGGCCCTGCTCCGCGACGGCCGCGTGGCCGTCGCCGCGATGGACGACTGCAGCCACGGCGGCGGCGGCTCGATCGTCGTGCTCGATGCGGCGCTGACGCACGCGAAGCTGATCTCGTCACCCAGCGGCTGCGCGGTCGCGCGCATGAACCCGGACGACGTGCGCGCCGCCGCCGAGCCGCGTCGCTCGCCACCGGAGAGCGGGCTCGCAGGCGGCGCCGTCGACCAGCTCGAGAGCGCGCAGCTGGTCGCGCGCGACGCTGCGGGGAAACCGCTCTGGAAGCGCTCGTTCGGCCGTCCGCTCGGCCTCATCGACACGCGCGACGGCCGCACGGTCGTGCCCGAGCTCGGCCGGTTCACGCCGGGTGCGGATTGATCGGCGCGCTGCGCACCCGGCGGCACGTCGCGATCGCGGTCGCCGTCACGGCGAGCGCGCTGGCGGTCGCGACGCTGACGTGGCGCCACCAGCATCCGAACCGCGACGGCCGGGTCGTCGTGCTCGATGCGCGCACCGGCGCCGTTATCGCGGAGCGCAGCCTGAGCGGCGGCTGGGTCGTCGCCGCGATGCTCCCCCGCCGGCAGGTCGCGATCGCCGACTCGGACACCTGCGAGCGGCGGTCGATCATCGTCTACGACGACCGCCTGCGGCCGCTGCGGACGGGGCGCGCGGCGTACGCCTGCGACATCTCCCGGCCGAACCAGCTGCGTGCGCGCATGACGGGGAGCACGGTCCGGCTCCTCGACGGCTACGAGTGGACGACGAAGGGCGTCGCCGTCCCGCTCGGGCGCGGTTGGCTGAGCGAGCGGCCCAACGGGCTCCTGATCGCCTACGACGCACTCGGGCACGAGCGCTGGCGCAGGGACGTCGGCAGCCCCGCCGGCCTCGTCGACGCCGGCCAGGGCCGCGTCGTCGCCACGGTCGCCGGCACGTACACGGCGCCGCCCGCGGCGTGATGGCGTGGTGCGGGAGGACGGGGAATCGGTTCGGGCGCGTGTTTCCTGACAGGAAACGGCGATTCCTGTGGGTTGTCTTTCGGCTCGCGCTCGGGTAGCTTGCGTGTCCAATCTCCGAGGTGAGGCTCGCCCATGTGCGGAATCGTCGGCTTGTTCGCCAAGTCGCCTGCGATCGAGGATCGTCTGGGCGAGCACCTCGCAGCGATGCTGCGCCAGATGAGCGATCGGGGGCCCGACTCCGCGGGCGTCGCGATCTACCGCGACCCGGTCGCGCACGGGCACAGCAAGCTCGTGCTCTGCTCGCCGCGGGTGGACGAGGACTGGCAGGCCGTGGGCGACCTGATCGGCGCCACGGGCGGGCCCGCGGTGCGCCACAACCACGCGCTCTTCACGCTGCCCGTCGCGCCCGCCGATGCCCAGGCGCGCGCCGAGGAGCACCGTCCCGACCTGCGCGTCATGAGCGCGGGCGAGGTCATCGAGATCTACAAGGAGACGGGCCGCCCGGAGCGCTTCGCGGAGCTCTTCGACCTCTCCGACGTGCGCGGCACGCACGCCATCGGCCACACGCGCATGGCGACCGAGAGCAGGGTCACGACCGAGGGCTCGCACCCGTTCTCGACCGGCGAGGACCTCTGCCTCGTGCACAACGGCTCGCTCTCGAACCACAACCGCCTGCGCGAGCGGCTGCGCAAGGCGGGCATCCGCTTCGTGAGCGAGAACGACACCGAGGTCGCCGCCGGCTACCTGGCGTGGCGCCTGCGCGAGGGCGCGAGCCTGCAGGAGGCGCTCGAGGGCTGCCTCGACGACCTCGACGGCTTCTACACGTTCGCGGTCGGCACGCGCGACGGCTTCGCCGTCATGCGCGACCCGGTCGCCTGCAAGCCGGCCGTCATGGCCGAGACCGACGACTGGGTCGCGATGGCCTCCGAGTACCGCGCGATCGCCGTGCTGCCGGGTGCCGACGACGCGCGCTCGTGGGAGCCCGAGCCCGCGCAGGTGTACGTGTGGGAACGCGAGCCCGTCGCGTGAGCACGACGCTCGAGGAGACGTTCGATCTCGGCGAGACGCCGCTGCGCGCGCTCAACCAGCGCCTCCACGACCTCGCCGGCACGAGCGGCGGGCACGTGCGCGTGACGAACCCGAGCGGCGCGCACGCCGTCGCCTGCGGCATCGACGCCGAGCTCGAGGTCGACGTCGACGGCCACGTGGGCTACTACTGCGCCGGCATGAACAAGCACGCGACGGTGCGCGTGCACGGCAACGCGGGCTCGGGCCTCGCCGAGAACATGATGAGCGGGCGCGTCGAGGTGGACGGCAGCGCGAGCCAGTACTGCGGCGCGACGGCGCACGGCGGCCTGATCGTCGTGCACGGCGACACGTCGCTGCGCTGCGGCATCTCGCTCAAGGGCGGCGAGATCGTCGTGCGCGGCTCGGTCGGCGGCAACTCGATGTTCATGGCGCAGTCGGGCGCGCTCGTCGTCTGCGGCGACGCCGGCGAGGCGCTCGGCGACTCCATCTACGAGGCCCGCATCTACGTGCGCGGCAGCGTCAAGGGCCTCGGCGCGGACTGCGTCGAGAAGGACCTGGGCGAGGAGCACCTGGCGCAGCTGCGCGACCTGCTCGAGCGCGCGGGCGTCGACGACGCCGAGCCCTCGCAGTTCCGCCGCTACGGCTCGGCGCGCGAGCTCTACACGTTCAAGATCGACAACGCCGGGGCCTACTGATGAGCTGGAAGGACAAGGCCAGGGAGAACGGCTGGACGCCGCCGGGCGAGGGCTCGGGGCCCGGCTGGAGGCCGGGGCTGCGCGAGTCGTACCTCTACGACCGCAACGTCATCGCCGAGATCCAGCGCGCTGCGCGCGAGGGCATCTACGACATCCGCGGCTTCGGCGCGAAGCGGCGGCTGCCCCACTTCGACGACCTGCTGTTCCTCGGCGCGAGCATGTCGCGCTATCCGCTCGAGGGCTACCGCGAGCGCTGCGACACGACCGTCACGCTGGGCGCCCGCTTCGCGCAGACGCCGCTCGAGCTGAAGATCCCGATCACGATCGCCGGCATGAGCTTCGGCGCGCTCTCCGCGCCCGCCAAGGAGGCGCTCGGACGCGGCGCCTCCGCCGTCGGCACGTCCACGACGACCGGCGACGGCGGTATGACGCCCGAGGAGCGCGGCCACTCGGACCTGCTCGTCTACCAGCTGCTGCCGTCGCGCTACGGCATGAACCCGGACGACCTGCGGCGCGCGGACGCGATCGAGATCGTCGTCGGCCAGGGCGCGAAGCCCGGCGGCGGCGGGATGCTGCTCGGCCACAAGATCTCCGACCGCGTGGCCGAGATGCGCACGCTGCCGCAGGGCATCGACCAGCGCAGCGCCTGTCGCCACCCCGACTGGAACGGCCCCGACGACCTCGAGATCAAGATCCAGGAGCTGCGCGAGCTGACCGACTGGCAGAAGCCGATCTTCGTCAAGGTCGGCGCCGCGCGCACCTACTACGACGTCGCGCTGGCGGTCAAGTCGGGCGCGGACGTCGTCGTCGTGGACGGCATGCAGGGCGGCACCGCGGCCACCCAGGACGTCTTCATCGAGCACGTCGGCATCCCCACGCTGCCGGCCGTGCGGCAGGCCGTCGAGGCGCTGCAGGAGCTCGACATGCACCGCACCGTGCAGCTGATCGTGTCGGGCGGCATCCGCTCCGGCGCCGACGTCGCGAAGGCGCTCGCGCTGGGCGCCGACGCCGTCTCGATCGGCACCGCCGCGATGATCGCGCTGGGCGACAACGCGCCCGAGCTCGAAGCCGAGTACGAGGCCATCGGCAGCTCGGCCGGCTACTACGACGACTGGCAGGCCGGGCGCGACCCGGCCGGCATCTCGACGCAGGATCCCGAGCTCGCCGCGCGCTTCGACGCCGAGCTCGGCGGGCGCCGGCTCGCCAACTACCTGCGCTGCATGACGCTCGAGTGCCAGACGCTCGCGCGCGCCTGCGGCAAGTCGCACGTCCACAATCTCGAGCCGGAGGATCTCGTCGCGCTCACGGTCGAGGCGGCTGCGATGGCGAAGGTGCCGCTGGCCGGCACCGACTGGATCCCCGGCGCCGCCGGCCCGTCCCTGTAACATTTCACAGCGGCGTCGACCTTCTATGTGCACCTTCTACAGATATCCCCCTGCTCGGACCCTGCGGGACGCGCTCCCGCTGGACGCCGTCATGTGCACCGGGCACACTCCGAGCATGCTCTCGATCGCCGTCCCCGTCTGCCCGAGGAGCCGCCGGTGAGCTTCAACATCGACTGCCCGAACTGCGGTCCCCGTCCCTCGACGGACTTCCGCTACGGCGGCGAGACCCGCCCGACGGAGGATCCCGCGTCGAGCGAGCTCGACGAGATCAAGCGCCTCTGGATGCGCCGCAACGTCGCCGGCGACCAGACCGAGCGCTGGTTCCACCGCGACGGCTGCCGCCGCTGGCTGACGATCACACGCAACACCGTCACGAACCAGGTGCTGAATGGCTGACCCGACCCCGCGCTCCGAGAGCTTCGCCTTCGAGGGACGCGAGATCCCGATCCACTCCGGTGACACGATCGGCTCCGCGCTCTACCGCTCGGGCGTCGACACCGTCTCGCGCTCGTTCAAGTACCACCGCCGCCGCGGCTTCCTGTGCATGAGCGGCGACTGCCCGAACTGCCTCGTGCAGGTCGACGGCGAGACGGGCGTGCGCTGCTGCACCCGCCCCGCGGCCGACGGCATGAAGGTCGAGCCGCAGAACGTCATGGGCTCGCTCGAGCGCGATCCGCTGGCCATGAACGACCTGCGGCTGATGCACAAGTTCCTGCCCGTCGGCTTCTACTACAAGACGCTGATCAAGCCGCGCTGGCTGTGGCCCAGGGTCGAGCCCCTGATCCGCAAGGTCGCCGGCCTCGGGCGGGTCGACAAGAGCGACCTCCCCCGCCACCTCGAGCGCGTCTACCGCCACCCCGACGTCGTCGTGCTCGGCGGCGGCCCCGCCGGCCTGTCGGCCGCGCTCGGCGCGGCCGAGGCGGGCGCGAGCGTGATCGTCGCCGACGAGGGCGAGCATCCCGGCAGCCGCCTCGGCGCCGGTGCGACGCTCGCCGCCGTCAACGACCTGCTCGCGCAGGTCGAGGCGAACGACCGCATCGAGCTGCTCCGCTCGACGCGCGCGTTCGGACTCTACGAGGGCCCCGAGGTGCCGCTGATCGGCCCCGAGCTGATGGCGATGACGCAGCCCAAGGCGATCGTCGTCGCGACCGGCGCGTTCGAGTCGATGGAGGTCTTCGCCGGCAACGACGTGCCCGGCGTGATGCTCGGCCGCGGCGCCGTCCGGCTCGCGACCCAGCACGCGATCCGGCCCGGCAAGGTCGCGGTCGTGCTCGGCGGGACGCACGAGGTCGGCGAGCACATCGCCGCGCTCCAGGCCGTCGGCACCGTGGTCGCCGCGGTCGTGCTCCCCGACGGCGCGACGAGTGCGCCCGAGCTTCCCGCGGGCGTGCGCACGCTCGTCGGCGAGATCGTCCAGGTGCACGGCAGGAAGCGCGTGAGCGCCGTCAGCATCCGCTACACGGGCGGCACCGAGAAGATCGCGTGCGACCTGCTCTGCCTCTCGGGCAGCCTCACGCCGCAGGAGAACCTGCTGCGCCAGGGCACCGCGATGCCCGTGCACGCGGCCGGCGACCTGCTCGCCGCGGCGCCCGTCGCGGAGTCGGTCGAGCACGCCCGCGAGGTCGGCGCGCGCGCCGCTCGCGGCGAGGGCGCCGAGCTGCCCGAGCTCGGCCAGAAGGCCCGCCGCTGTGGCGAGGCCGGCTACGTCTGCATCTGCGAGGACGTCTCGGTGCAGGACGTGCGCAACGCCGTCACGGAGGGCTTCTCCTCGACGGAGCTGCTCAAGCGCTACACGACCATCACCATGGGCCCGTGCCAGGGCCGCATGTGCCACGGCCAGATGCGCACGCTCGCCGAGCGGCTCTCGCCCGGCGCCGAGCCGCGCATCTCGGGCACGACGACCGCCCGCCCGCCGGCGCGCACCGTGATGCTCGACGAGGTCACGGCCGGCGCCTACGCGCATCTCGAGCGGCGCACCGCGCTCCACGACACCCACCTCGGGCTCGGCGCCACGTTCCTGTGGGCCGGCCAGTGGAAGCGCGTCGACAACTACGGCTCGATCGAGCAGGAGTACCGCGCGGTGCGCGAGGGCGTCGGCGTCATCGACGTCGGCACGCTCGGCAAGTTCCGCGTCTCCGGGCCCGACGTCGTCGCGTTCCTCGAGCGGCTCTACCCGAACCACGTCGGCGACATCCAGCCCGGGCGCCTGCGCTATGGCCTGCTGCTCGACGAGCACGGCGTGATCCACGACGACGGCACGATCTGCCGCATCGACGACGAGACGTTCTACCTCACGGTCACGACGTCGGGCGCCGAGGAGGCCGAGGCGCTGATGATCGACTGGCGCGACACCTGGGGCATGACGGTGCACATCGTCAACCAGACCTCCGCGCTCGGGGCGATCAACATCGCCGGCCCGAAGGCGCGCGAGGTGCTCGCGACGCTGACCTCGGACGACATCTCCAAGGAGGGGTTCCCCTACCTCCGCCAGCGCACGATCACGGTCGCGGGCATCGAGTGCCTGGCCATCCGCCTCGGCTTCGTGGGCGAGGTCGGCTGGGAGCTCCATCACCCCGCCTCGCGCTCCGAGGAGCTGTGGTCGGCGCTGCTGAAGGCCGGCGAGGCCCACGGCGTGCAGCCGTTCGGCATCCAGGCGCAGCGGCTGCTGCGGCTCGAGAAGGGCCACATCATCGTCTCGCAGGACACCGACTTCGAGACGACGCCGTGGCGCGTCGACATGGGCTGGGCCGTCAAGCTCGAGAAGGACTGGTTCGTCGGCAAGCGCGCGCTCGTGCGCAAGCAGGAGACCTCGACCGAGAAGCTGATCGCCTATCGCGGCGAGGGCGGCTCGGCGAGGGCGCCCTGGGAGGGCGCCGCCGTCAAGGTCGACAACCAGCTCGTCGGCCGCGTCACGAGCTCGTGGTACTCCTGGACGCTCGGCCACTCGATCGGCCTCGCGTGGGTCAAGCCGGAGTTCGCGGCCGAGGGCCAGCGCTTCCTGATCGGCAAGGACAACATGAACGCGACCGTCGTCAAGGGCGCGTTCTACGACGCCGAGGGGGCGAAGCTCCGTGCCTGAGCTGTGGGCGATCACGCAGACGGCCAAGGCGCGCGCCTTCGGTCCCCCGGAGACGCTCGACGCGCTCACGCCGCCCGCAGGCGTGCGCGCCGGGCGCGTCGCCGGCGACGAGCTGCTGTGGGTCGGCGAGGTCGGCACGGCCGAGGCGCTGCTGACGGCGCTCCGCTCGCAGCTCGCGTCGCTCGGAAACCGCGCCGCGGTCGTCGATCACAGCGACGGCTACGCGCTCTTCACGCTCACGGGCGATCAGCGCGGCGAGCTCTTCGCGCGGCTCTCGAGCATCCGCATCCCGGCCGACGGAGGCTTCGTGCAGGGCAATTTCGCCGGCGTCCCCTCGCGCATCTTCTGCCGCTCGGACCGCCTCGAGGTCATCGTCACGAGCGACGTCGCCTGGTTCGTCGGCACGCGGCTCGAGCACGTCGAGCACAGCCTCCACGCGATCGGGGGCGCGGCATGAGCGGGCTCTTCTCCTTCAAGCCGTTCTGGCGCGAGCGCGACCTCCAGTCCTCGTACGACGTCGTCATCATCGGCGGCGGCGCGCACGGCCTCGCGACGGCCTACGAGCTCACGAAGCGCGGCATCAAGAACATCGCCGTGCTCGAGATGAACTACATCGGCGCCGGCGGCTCGGGCCGCAACACGACGATCCTGCGCGCGAACTACAAGACGCCCGAGGGCATCGCGTTCTACGGCGAGAGCCTGCGGATCTACCAGCAGCTCTCGCAGGAGCTCGACTTCAACCTGCTGATCTCGGCCCACGGCCACCTCACGCTCGCGCACTCGGAGCGCTCCGTGGCGGTGCAGCGCGAGCGCGCCGAGGCCAACCAGCTGATGAACGTCGACTCGCGCTGGGTCGAGCCCGACGAGGTCGCGCGCCTCTGCCCGCAGCTCAACATGTCGCGCGAGGTCGCCTATCCGATCCAGGGCGCGCTCTACCACCCGCCGGGCGCGGTCATCCGCCACGACGCGGTCGTCTGGGGCTATGCGCGCAAGGCCGACGCCGGCGGCGTGCACATCCATCAGGGCATCGAGGTCACGGGCCTGAAGATCGAGCACGGCACGTGCGTCGGCGTCGAGACGAACCGCGGCCCGATCAACGCGGGCGTCGTGATGTCGGCCGTGGCCGGCTGGACGTCGCGGATCACG
>DASXXY010000320.1:0-8455 GCA_036502805.1 Gaiellales bacterium
CGTCGGCGCGCGTGACGAGCACCGAGCTGGCGCCGCCGTCACGCAGCGCCCGCACGATCGCCTCGATCTCGGCCGGCGTCTTGCCCTCCGCGAGCACCGCCTCGGGCGCCCCCTGACGGGCGTCGCGATCTAGGTCGACCCGCGCGAAGCCGAGGTCGGCGAAGGTCACGTGCCGACTGCCCCCGCACCCGCGGCCAGGGACGAAGCCCGCGAGACCTCGGCGGCGGCGCGCACGACGAGCGCGCCGAGGCGGTCGACGCCGAGCTCGTCGAGCCGGTAGAGCGGCACGCAGATGTTGATCGCCGCGACCGGGCGGCCGTGCGCGTCGACGACGCAGGTGCCGACGCCGCCGACATCGTGCCGGAAGCCGCCGCGGTTGATCGCGAAGCCGCGCGCGCGCACGCGATCGAGCTCCTCGGAGAGACGCTCGAGGCTCGGGATCGAGCCCGCCGTCGGCCGCGGCAGCGGCTTCGGCAGCAGTGCGCGGACGCGGTCGAACGGCAGCAGCGCGAGCGTCGCGAGCCCGCTCGAGACGGTGTGCGCCGGCGCGCGCTGCCCCATCGTGCCGACCGAGCGCACGGGCTTCGGCGACGTGACCTGCTCGACATAGACGACGTCGGAGCCCTCGAGCACGGTCAGCTGCACGGTCTCGCCCGTCTCGTCGCGCAGCGCCTCCATCGTCGGCAGCGCCTCGCGCCGGACGTCGAAGCTCGTGTGCACGCCCGTCGAGAGCAGCAGGCAGCGCGGGCCGAGGCGGTAGGTCGCGTCCGCGTTCTGGACGACGAAGCCGCGCGCCTGCAGCGTGCGCGCGAGGCGGAACGCCGTCGCCTTCGCGCAGCCGGTGCGGTTCGCGAGCTCGGTGGCGCCGAGGGGGCCGTGCCGGGCGAGCTCCTCGAGCAGGCTGAGCGCCCGGTCGACGGAGGAGAGCGCAGTTCCGTCCACGGTGCTGCTCACGGCGCGAGGATAGCGCGTTCCGGTGAGCGGCCCCCGTTTATCATCCCGAAACGTGACGACCCGGACGCCCCCGCGCGAGCAGAGCCGAAGCGCGCTCCGCAGCCGGGACGGCGCGCCCAGGTGACGGCCGACGGCGCGCTTCGCGGCCGCGCGGGGCTGCTCGCGGCCGTCGCGCTCGCGGCGCTGACGCTGCGTCCCCAGCTCGTGGGCCTCGGCCCCGTGCTGCCGCGCGCGCAGCATGCGCTCGGCGTCAGCCACGCGCTCGCATCGCTGCTCTCGACGATCCCCGTGATCGGCATGGGCGTGTTCGCGCCGGCGGCCGCGCCGCTCGCCGCGCGCGTGGGCGCCATCCGCGCGGTCACCGTGGCGCTCGCGCTGATCGCGGTCGGCGGCCTCGCGCGCTCGCTGCTGCCGGGCGCCTTCGCCGTGATCGCGCTGACGGTGCCGGTCGGCATCGGCATGGGCCTTGGCAACGCGCTCATGGTGGTCGCCGTCAAGGAGCGCTTCGCCGACCGCCCGGTGCTCGTCACGGGCATCTACTCGAGCTGCATCCAGATCGGCGCGGCCATCACGACGTTCCTGGCCGTCCCGCTCGCCGACGCCGGCGACTCCTGGCGGGTGCCGATGGTCGTCTTCTCGCTGGCCGCCGCGGCCTCGCTCGCGTGGTGGCTCGCCGCCACGCGCGGCGGCGGGCCGCGCCCGGTCGGCCGGCGCGCGCACTTCCCGCTGCGCAAGCCCGTCGCGTGGCTCTTCGTCGCGCTCTTCGCGACCTCGGCGTGCGTCTACTACGGCTACTCGGCGTGGCTGCCCGACGCCTTCGAGGAGCGCGGCTGGTCGGAGAGCCACGCCGGCCACCTCGTCGTCGCGATCAACGTCTTCGCGATCGTCTCGTCCGTCACGGTGACGCTCGTCGGCGACCGCTTCCAGTGGTCGAAGCGCACGCTCCTGACCGTGCCGGGCGTGTTCCTCGCGACGGGTGCGGTCGGCATCGCGCTCGACCCGTCGCACGGGATCTTCTGGATGTGCGTGCTCGGCTGCGGCAACGGCGCGATCTTCCCGCTCATGATGACGCTGCCGCTCGACGCGGCCGACCGTCCCGAGCAGGTCGCGGGCGTCGTCGGGATGATGCTCGGGATCGGCTACTGCTCGGGTGCGCTGGCACCGCTCGCGCTCGGCGGTCTACGCGACGCGACGGGCTCGTTCGCGAGTGGGATGTGGCTCATCGCGGCGCTCGCGATCGCGGTGCTCGTCGTGTGCGCGTCGTGTTCGCCGGCGCGCCTCGCGCGCGGCGTCCGCGAGCTGTAGGCTCGCCGCGTGTCGACGCCGGCCGGGATCCTCTTCGCGCTGCTTCCGCTGCTCTTCGTCGTCTGGATCGCCAGCTCGGTGATCGGCTACCTCCGCCGCAACGCGGAGGCCAACGAGCGCATCGCGACGGCCCTCGAGGAGGCCAACACGCTCACGCGCACGCGGGCCAAGGCAGACCCGAGGTAGCCTCAGGCGGGCCGCAGCACGAGCCGCGCGAGGCGGCCGCTGGCGGCATCCAGCTCGAGCTCCAGCTCGACGTCGCCGCGCGCGCTCGGCAGCCGCAGCGTCGTCGACGTCTCGCCGTCGCCCGCGACGGGCGCGGGGTCGCCGAAGGGCCCGTAGAGCGCTGCCGCGACGCGCAGGCCGCGCCACGCGGCGGCCGCGTCGGCGCCGGGCGCGAGCAGCGCCTCGAGCGCATCGGCGCGCGGCTCGCTCGCGAGGTCCGCGGCGCTCGTGGCGAGCACGGCGAGCATGCCCGTGGCCGGCAGCACGGACGCGACGTCGAGCGTCTGTACGAGCGGCGGCACGGTCGGCGCCATGGTGATCGCGAGCTCGACGTGGCCGCGCTCGCCGCGCAGCCGCCAGCTCCCGCGCAGCGCGTCCTCGGCGTCGACCTCGCTGTCGCGCGCGAGCGCGCCGTGGCGCTCGCGCAGCGCCTCGAGCTCGGCGCGGCGCTCCGCGAGCGGGCGGTCGAGGTCGACGTTCGGCGTGAACAGGCGCGCCGCGGCGTCGTCGTCCCAGCGCGCGACGAGCGCGTCGACCGCCTCGCGCGCGGCCAGCAGCTGCGGCGCGGGCACGATCGCCCGGCGCGGCAGCGCGGCCTCGCGCGCGACGAGCTCGAGCGCGCGGCGGACGGGCTGCTCGCACTTGGCGTAGGTCAGGTTCACGAGCAGGATCACGCTCAGCCCGAGCTCGGGCACCCAGCGCATCAGCGTGCCCCAGCCGGGCAGGCCGCCCGGGTGGCCGACGTGCCTCTGCCCGTCGCGCTCGTGCCAGATCATGAGGCCGTAGCCATAGCCGCCGGCCACCACGCCGGGCGGCTCGGCCAGCGACGGCCACTCGACGGCCGGCGCGAAGGCGCTGCGCGCGCGCGCCATCTCGCGCAGGGTCGCGCGGCTGACGGGAAGCGTCTCGGGCGCGTCGCGCGCCGGCTCCGCGGCGAGGAAGACGCCGCTCCAGCGCGCGAGGTCACGCACGCTCGAGTAGAGGCCGCCGAGCGCGGCGAAGTCGCCGCCGTCAGCCGCCGGCAGCTCCGCCGTGAAGCCCTCGCCGGCCGTGCGATAGCCGGTCGCGACCTGCGCCCCCGGCAGGTCGCCGGCGCTCCAGACCGTGTCCTTCAGCTCCAGCGGATCGAGCACGCGCTCGCGGATGACGTCCTGGAAGCGCTGCCCCGTGACGGTCGTGATGACCCGCCCGAGCGCGGCCCAGCCGTAGTTCGAGTACTCGAAGGCGGTGCCGGGCGCGCGCGAGCGCGTGGCGCCGCGCGCGAACAACTCGCGCTCGACCCAGGCGCTGTCGTCGCCCATCAGGCGATCGGCCCACGGATCGTCCTGCGGCAGGCCGGCGTCCATCGTCAGGAGCTGGCGCGCGGTCACCGGCGGCGCGTCGGCGCCGGCCCGCGCGAGCACCGCCAGCGCGGGTGCGACCTCGCCGAGCGGCGCGTCGATGTCGAGCCGTCCCTCGTCGCGCAGCGAGAGCACCGCCGTGGCCGTGAAGCTCTTCGTCATCGAGCAGATGCGGAACGCCGTGTCCGCGCCGGGCGTCTCGCCCGACTCGGCGCTGCGCACGCCGCAGCCGCCGGCGTGCAGGAGCTCGCCGTCGAGCGCGACGCCGTAGGCGAGGCCGGGTGCGCCGAGCTCGCCGAGCGCGGCGGCGAAGAGCTCGTCGATGGCAGGGGCGAGGGCGCGGACGCGGGCCGCGCGCTGGGGATCGCTGAAGGTGTCATCCACGATCGCGGATGGTAGGGCCACCGCCCGCAGCGCCGTCGGGGCGTTCCGTCCTCCGGAACGCGATCCACCCGATGGTGCATTTCACGGCCGAACGCTCTAGCATCCGGAGCGATGCCGGCTCTCCGGATCAATCACGTAAGTGTGTCCTCGCCCGATCAGGACGCCTCGTCGCGCTTCTACACCGAGCTCTTCGGTGCCGAGCGCATCCCGGCGCCCAACTTCGGCTTCCGCGTCGACTGGTTCCAGCTCGGCGAGACGCAGCTGCACATCTTTCCCGAGGATGACAAGGCGCCCTCGCGCCACCACTTCGGCGTCACCGTCGAGGACATCCTGCCGCTCTACCACCGCGCCCGCGAGCTCGGCGTGATCGACCCGGTCTTCACCGACTGCGTGCGCGTGCTCGAGGACGGTGCGGTGCAGTTCTACCTGCGCGACCCGGGCGGAAACCTGATCGAGATCAACGGCCCGGTCGGCGACTACACGACCGACGACATCCCGGAGCTCAAGCCGTTGACCGAGCTCCATCCCCAGGGGCCAGAGACCACCGGCGCTCGGCTCGTCCTGTGAGATCCGCCATGGAGGCGCGATGACCGCACCACCGGAACTGCTGACGCCCACCTCGCCCGCCGAGGCGGCCGCCGTCTTCGGCGACGGGGAGGGCGTGACCGTGATGGGCGGCGGCACGATCCTGCTGCCCGAGCTGACGTACGGCAAGCTGCGCCCCACGCGCGTGCTCGTGCTCGGCCGCGCCGGCATGAGCGGCCTCGAGCGCGCGGACGGCTCCGTGCGCATCGGGGCGGGAACGCCCGTCGGCGAGCTCGACGGCGCGCCCGAGCCGCTCGTGACGGCAGCGAAGCACGTCGCCGACGTCGAGATCCGCGCCGTCGGCACGATCGGCGGCAACCTCTGCGCAACCGCCGGCGCGTCGGCCCCGCGCGGCGACCTGCAGGCGCCGCTGCTCGCGCTCGGCGCGCGCATCACGTCCGTCGGCGCCGGCGGCGAGACGACCGAGGACATCACGGCGTTCCTCGAGCACGGCACGGGCCGGCTCGTGCTCTCGCTCGAGGTGCCGGACGGGCAGGCGTTCGGCTACGCCCGCCTCGACCGCCCGCACACGCACCACTACACGATGCTCGCGGTCACGGCCGTGCGCGGCGCGGACGGCGTGCGCGTCGCCGCGTCCGGCGTCGGGGCGCGCTCGCAGCGCCTCGCAGGCGTGGAGTCGGCACTGGCCGGCGGCGCGACGGCGGCCGAGGCCGCCGAGCGGGCCGGCGAGGGCCTCGACCTGCCGACCGACGCGCTCGCCTCGTCGTGGTACCGCGGGCAGATGCTGCCGCTGCTCGTGCAGCGCGCGCTCGGACAGCTGGGCTGAAGGGATGCCAATGCACCTCACCGTCAACGGCGTCGCGGAGGAAGTCCGCGCCGACCCCCTGACCTCGCTCCTGCGCGTGCTGCGCGAGGAGCTGCACATCACCTCGCCGAAGGCCGGCTGCGAGCAGGGCGGCTGCGGCTCCTGCACCGTGCTCGTCGACGGCGAGCCCCGGCGCTCGTGCCTGACGCCGCTGATCGCGGTCGAGGGCTGCGACATCACGACGCTCGAGGGCCTCTCGAACGGCGTCGAGCTCGCGCCCATCCAGCAGGCGTTCTACGACCTGTACGCGTCGCAGTGCGGGTTCTGCTCGCCGGGCATGATGATGGCCTCGACGGCGCTCCTGAGCGAGCACCCGAACGCCTCGCGCGAGCAGATCATGGAGGCCCTCGAGGGCCACATCTGCCGCTGCACCGGCTACGTCAAGATCATCGCCGCCGTCGAGTCCGTCGCGAACGGTTCCGCCGCCGGCGGGACGAACGGCGCGGTCGCGAGCGGAGGTTCACGATGAAGGCCGTTGGCGCCAGGCTGCCCCGCTACGACGGGCTCGCGCACGTCACGGGGCGCACGCAGTACGTGGCCGACTGGTCGGCCCCGGGCATGCTCGCCTGCAAGCCGCTGCGCTCGCCGCATCACAGCGCGCGCATCGTCAGCATCGACACGTCGCGCGCGGAGGCCCATCCGGGCGTGCGCGCGGTCGTCACGCACAAGGACATCCCGAAGAACACCGTCGGGCACCTCGAGGCGCTCGGCGTCCCGGCCGACGAGCCCTACTTCGCCGACGGCGAGGTGCGCTACAAGGGCCAGCTGATCGCCGGCGTGGCGGCGGTCGACGAGGCCACGGCGATGGAGGCCGTCGAGCTCATCGACGTCGTCTACGAGCTGCGCGAGCCCTTCCTCGACATCCGCAAGGCGCTCGATCGCGACGCACCGCAGCTGACCGACAAGGGCAACATCTTCTTCTACGACCCCTACGACCACCGCAAGGTCACGAAGGGCGACGTCGACGCCGCGTTCGAGAAGGCCGACGTGATCGTCAAGGGCGCCTACCGCCCGAGCGCGATCGAGCAGGCCCCGATCGAGCCGCAGGGCTGCCTCGCGGTGCCGGAGAGCGACGGCCGCCTGACGGTCTACACCTGCACGCAGGCCATGTACTTCACGATGGGCGTGCTCGCGGAGCACCTCGGGCGCACGCCCGGCAGCATCAAGCTCGTCGGCGGCACCGTCGGCGGCGGCTTCGGCGGCAAGGTCGACTCCGCCACCGAGCCGTGCGCAGCGCTGCTCGCGCTCAAGGCCCGCAAGCCCGTGCGCTGGATCTTCACGCGCGAGGAGGAGATGCTGTGCGGCAGCGTCCGCGCCTCGTGGCACGTCGAGATGGCCGACGCGATCTCGAAGGACGGCTGGCTGCTCGGCCGCAAGGTGCTGACGCTGCACGACGCGGGCGCGTACACGCGCTTCTCGAGCTACGGCGCGACGAAGCACTCGTTCCACCTCGCGGGCGCCTACACCGTGCCCGCGCTGCGGACGCGGGCGTACGTGATCTGGTCGAACCACGTGCCGACGACCGCCATGCGTGGCTTCGGCGTGACGTCGGCCTCGTTCGCGATCGAGATGCAGATGACGCGCGGCGCGGCCGTGCTCGGCATGGATCCGTGGGAGTACCGGCTCAAGAACGCGAACCGCCCCGGCGACCTCATGCCGACGCGCAAGGCGCTCGAGGATCCCTCGACGATCGACACCATCCAGGCCTGCGCGACGGCCGTCGGCCATCCGCTCTCGGCGACCTACGCCGAGATGAAGAACGAGGAGCGCGCGGGCGAG
This sequence comes from Gaiellales bacterium, assembly GCA_036502805.1. GTDB lineage: Bacteria > Actinomycetota > Thermoleophilia > Gaiellales > JALYLC01 > JALYLC01. Next base: position 7,399 of record DASXXY010000320.1, read on the forward strand.
TGGCTGCCCGAGCACCTGCTCGACCAGGCAGCAGACGCAAAGCTCGGCGATCCCCAGGGGGCAGCACGATGAAGCATCGTGGACGCGGCTTGGCCGCGATCGAATACCCCACCGGCATGAACCAGGGCGGCGACCCGTCGCAGGCCTGGGTCAAGATCAAGCCCGACGGCCGCGTCGACGTGTTCGCCGGCACGGTCGACCTCGGCCAGGGCTCGAAGACGGTGCACACGCAGATCGTGGCGGACACGCTCGGCGTGCCCTACGAGACGGTCAACATGGACGTCTCGAACACCGACTCCTCGCCGCTCTGCACGGGCACGTTCGCATCGCGCGGCACGTTCATCGGCGGCCTCGCGGTGCTCAAGGCCGCCAAGAAGGCCAAGGAGAAGATGCTCGAGATCGCGGGCCAGGCGATGGAGATCGCCCCCGCCGACCTCGAGGTCGAGGACGGCGTCGTCTTCGTGAAGGGCTCGCCCGACAAGAAGATGACCGTCGGTGAGGTCTCGGCGGCCGCGACCTGGGGCTTCGGCGAGCTCATCACGGGCACAGGCGCGCACCTCAAGGCGTACTCGATGCCGGATCCCGACACGGGCGTCTGCGACCCCGACCACGCGATCTCGTACGCCGCCTGCGTCGTCGACGTCGAGGTCGACGACGAGACCGGCACGGTGACCGTCCTGAGCATGGTGCAGGCCTACGACGTCGGCCACGCGATCAATCCGACGCTCGTCGAGGGACAGATCGAGGGCGGCGCGATGATGGGCCTCGGACTCGGCCTGCTGGAGGCGTCGTACCCTCACTACCCGAGCACGGAGGGCCGCGGCAGCGAGTTCGGCGCGTACCTCATGCCGGGGCTGCAGGACTTCCCCGAGATCACCTCGGTGATCGTCGAGAACCCCTCGGCCGACGGCCCCTTCGGCGCCAAGGCGATCGGCGAGATGGCCAACAACGCCCAGGGCCCGGCCATCTGCGCCGCGATCCACGACGCCGTCGGCGTCTGGGTACCGGCTCAGCCGGCGACGCCGGAGCGCGTGCTGCGCGCGCTGCAGGCCAAGGC
>DASXXY010000321.1:0-7018 GCA_036502805.1 Gaiellales bacterium
GACCGTCTCCAGGCGGCCGCCTGAGCGACGCCCGTCGGCGCGGCGTCAGGCCGCGCTCGCGGGATCGTCCGTCGCGGCGACGCGCGCGGCGCGCACGAAGTCGTCCCACTGGGCGCGCTCGACCGGAGCGGCCTCGAGCGCGCGCGGCGGCCCGTCGCGGAGGCTGTCGAGCACGAGCTCGATGTGCCGTCGCCAGATCTCCGGCGCCGCGGCGTCGGCCGCCTCGACGAGCGCTGCCACCGTCCACAGGAGCGCGAACGCATCCTCCGCGGTGACGTCGCCGCGCAGCGCGCCGCTCTCCCTCCCCGAGCTCACGAACTCGCCGATCAGCTCGCGCAGCTCGCTGCGCACCGGCTCGGCCGCCGGTGCGTCCCAGCGGCACTGGCCGTCGACGCCGCTCGTCGCGAGCGCGCGTGCGAACTCGCGCACGTAGACGGCGAAGCGCTCGCCTTCCGGTGCCTCCTCGCGCACGCTGCGCGCGAGCGCCAGGCCGCGCTCGAAGAACGGCGTCGCGATCGCCTCGATCAGCGCCTGGCGCGACGGGAAGTGGCGGTAGACCGTGCCGATGCCGACGCCGGCGCGGCGCGCCACGTCCTGCATGCCGAGCGCGGAGCCGTGGCGCGCGTGCTCGTGCGCCGCGGCATCGAGCACGCGCTGGCGGTTGCGTGCGGCGTCGACGCGCTGGCCGCTCACCGCACGTGCTCCCCGATCGCGAGGCCTGCCTCTGCCGGGCCGATCGCACCGTCCACGGCCAGCGTGTCGAACTCGTGGCCCTCGTCCGGGCCGCCGGCCTGGCTCGCGCGGCTGGCGCGCGAGGGGACGAACGCAGCGGCGACGCCGGCGAACGCGAGCCCGATGCCGAGCACGATGAACGAGAGCTCGTAGCCGTGCTCCTTCGGGACGGCGCCGGCGACGATCCCCGCGGCGATGATCGAGGCGACGATCTGGCTGCCGATCGCGCCGCCGATCGTGCGGACGTTCGCGTTCATGCCCGTGGCGACGCCCGTCTGCCCCGGCGGCACCGCCTCGACGACGAGGTTCGACATCGCCGAGAACGCGAAGCCGATGCCGAGTCCGACGAGGCCCATGGCGAGGTAGAAGTTCCACTCGCTGCCGTGCGCGACCGTCAGGAAGAGCATGCCGAGCGCGCTGAACGCGGAGCCGACGACGAGCGGCACCTTCGAGCCGTAGCGGGTCGCGAAGCGGCCGGTCAGGATGCCGGCCACGAGCATGGCGCCCGAGAGCGGGAGCAGCGCGAGCCCGGACTTCGTGATCGAGGCGCCGAACCCGTAGCCGTTGCTCGACGGCGTCTGCAGGAACGCCGGCACGACGATCATCACGGAGTACATGCCGAAGCCGAAGAGCGTGGCGGAGATGTTCGTCCACCAGACGGCCGGGATGCGCATCATGCGCACGTCGACGAGCGGCTGCTCCGTGCGCATCTCGACGAGCAGCCAGGCCACGAGCAGGACGACGGCGGCGACGAAGAGCCCGATCACGCGCAGCGACGTCCAGCCCCACTCGCCGCCCTCGCTGACGCCCAGGAGCAGCGCGACGAGCCAGCCCGAGAGCGTCACCACCGCCAGCGGATTGATGCGCCCGGGCGCCGTGATCGGCGACTCCGGCACCCAGAAGACCGTGGCCGCGAAGGCGACCGCCGTCATCACGGCCGGGATCCAGAAGAGCCAGTGGATCGAGAGGTTGTCGACGATCGGGCCGGCGATCACGATCGCGACGCCCGCCCCCACGCCGATCAGCGCCGAGATCATGCCGATCGCGCCCGGCACGCGCTCGCGCGGGAACTCGTCGCGGATGATGCTGAAGGCGAGCGGGAAGATGGCGCCGCCGGCGCCCTGGATCACGCGCGCGGTCAGCATCACGGCGACCGAGGACGTCAGTGCCGCGACGAGCGAGCCGACGATCAGGAACGCGAGCACGATCAGCAGCACGCGCTTCTTGCCGAACATGTCGCCGAGCCGCCCGAGCACCGGCGTCGCGACGGACGCGCTGATCAGGTACGCGGTCAGCACCCACGCGACGGTCGACTGGCTCGTGTGCAGCGCGCGGCCGATCTCGGGCAGCGCCGGCAGCACCATCGACTGCAGCAGGACGTAGGCGAGCGCCGACAGCGAGAGCACGCCCAGCGTGAGCGTCGGGTGCTGGCGGTCGTGGCTCTCCGTGTGGGACATGCGGCGTGCTCCTCGGGCTCACGTGCGGCGGGCTCCGGCAGAGCATAGCGGAACCGGATTCCGTTTCCAGCCCGGGGACCGTCGCTCGTCCGTGGCACAATCGCCCGATGAAGGAAGCCTTCCAGCGTCTCCGGCGCAGCGCACTGATGGAGCTCGTGGGCGTCGCCGGCATCCCGCTGCGCCGCAGCCGCCCCGACGACCCCTACCACGCCGTCTTCAACGACTTCGTCGCGCTCGCGAACGCGAAGATGGAGCCGATCCGCGTGCTCGAGCTCGGTGCGCGCGGGACGCACGTCGACCCCCGCTTCCGCAACGTCGGCGAGTACGTCGGCTTCGACATCCGCGAGGGCCCGAACGTGACGGTCGCGGGCGATGCGCACGAGCTCTCGACGCTCGTGCAGGGGCCGTTCGACGCGGTCTACGCCATCTCGACGTTCGAGCACCTCGCGATGCCGTGGAAGGTCGTGCTCGAGATCAACGCCGTGCTCGCCGAGGGCGGCCTGCTGTGCATCGCGACGCACCAGACCTGGCCTCCGCACGAGCTGCCGTGGGACTTCTGGCGCTACTCGCCGGCGGCGTTCCAGGCGCTCCTCAACCGCCACACGGGCTACGAGATCCTGCGCGCCGAGCTGGGCCTGCCGGGCGTCGTCGTGCCGATGGTGCGCGGCCCCGGCATGGCCACGATGCACCGCAGCGAGGCGAGCCTCGGCACGAGCGTCGTCGCCCGCAAGGTCTCGGCTCCGCGTGCCGACCTGCGCTGGGATCTCGCCGCCGCCGACGTCGTCGAGAGCGAGTATCCGCACGGGCGGCCCGTGACATGATCGGTTCGCCATGACCTCCTCCGTTCACGCTGCCGTGCTGCGCGCGGCCGGGACGCCGCTCGTCGTCGAGACGCTCGAGCTCGCCGACCCCGGTCCCGGCGAGGTGCGCGTCCGCTACGGCGCGAGCGGCATCTGCCACTCCGATCTGCACGCCGTCGACGGCGAGTGGACCGTGCCGCTGCCGCTCGTGCTCGGCCACGAGGGCGCCGGTACCGTCGACGCCGTGGGCCCCGGCGTGACCGGCTTGGCTGCGGGCGACACGGCGGTGCTCTCGTGGCGCTACGCCTGCGGGCGCTGCCGCGCCTGCCTGCGCGGGCGCTCGTGGGCCTGCAGCGAGACGCGCATGGGCGACTGCACGCTCGACGACGGCACGCTGCGCCTGCGCGACGGCGCCGGCGCGGACGTCTACCAGTACCTCTCGGTCGGGACGTTCGCGGAGGCAGCCGTCGTGCCGGCCTCCGCCGTCGTCCCGGTGCCCGCGAGCGTGCCGTTCGATGTCGCGTGCCTGATCGGCTGCTCGGTCACGACGGGCGTGGGCGCCGTCGTCAACACGGCGCAGGTCGAGGCGGGCGCCGCCGTCGTCGTGATCGGGTGCGGCGGCGTCGGCCTCTCGGTCGTGATGGGCGCGGCGCTCGCCGGCGCTCACCCGATCATCGCCGTCGACGTCGAGGATGCGAAGCTCGAGCAGGCGCGCGACCTCGGGGCGACGCACGCCGTGCGCGGCGATGGCGACGTCGCGGCGGCCGTCAAGGCGATCGTCCCGGGCGGCGCCGACTACGCCTTCGAGGCGATCGGCCTGCAGCGCACGATCGAGCTCATGCCCGACGTCCTCTGCCTCGGCGGCGTCGGCGTGATGGTCGGCATGACGGCCGAGGACGTGCGCGTCAGCTTCTCCGGCTACGGTCTGCCCGAGTTCGGGCACAGCATCCTCGGCTCGAACTACGGCTCGTCGGTCGCGGCCGTCGACTTCCCGCGCATCGCCGCGCTGTACGAGGCGGGCAAGCTGCCGATCGACCGCCTGATCACGCGCCGCGTCGCGCTCGACGAGGTCAACGACGCCTTCGACGACATGCGCGCGCGCCGCGGCGGCCGTGCCGTCGTCGTCTACGAGTGAGAGCTGGAGCAATGCCCGCCGACGCACCGCAGATCGTCAACGTCGCCCGTGACGGGCTGATCCCCTACGAGCTCGACGGCCCGGACTACGCGGCCCTGATCGAGTGGCGGCCGATCTCCTACGACGCGGCCACCGAGACGGGCACGTACTTCTTCCGCATGCACCCCGGCGCCGAGACCGCGCCGCACACGCACCGCGGGTGGGAGGAGTTCTACGTCATCGAGGGCGAGGCGATCGAGAGCGGCGGCGCGGTCATCCGGGCCGGCGACGTGGTCAGCTTCGCGCCCGGGACGCACCACAGCACGCGCACCGAGACGGGCTGCCTCCTGATCGTGACGGAGCGCCAGCCGCACCCCGACGCGGGCTGAGGCGTGGCCGCCGACGAGGTCACGATCCGGCGCATCGAGCCGGGCGACGCCGCCGTCCTGCGCGAGCTGCGGCTGCGCATGCTGCTGATCGACCCCTCGTCCTTCGCCTCGCTGCATGCCGACGAGGCGGCGCTCGAGGAGGCGCACTGGGCCGAGCGCGCGCAGCTGCTGTCGCAGGGATCCGACCGCACGCAGCTGCTCGCCTGTACGGCGGACGGCCCGGTCGGCACGGTCGTCGGCGTCCGCGACGAGCAGGACGGCATGCTCTTCCACGTCTACTCCATGTGGGTCGAGCCCGAGCACCGCGGCTCGGGACTCGGCGCGCGGCTCCTGCGCGAGCTCGAGACCTGGATCGCGAGCGCCGGCGGTCGCGAGGCCGAGCTCGCCGTCACGAATGCGGCGCCCGTCGCGGCGCGCCTCTACACCCGGGCCGGCTACGAGCCGGACGGGCACGAGGTGCCCTCCGTGCACACACCGGGCCTGATCGAGCACCACCTGCGCAAGCGCCTCTGATGCAGCGCGGCGCGCGTTGACAGCGCCGCGCCGCAGCTGCGAGCCTCCGAGGATGGCGATCGACGTCGAGACGCTCGGGCCCGCGCCGATCGACCCCGCGGCCACGCAGGCGATGGTGCCGATGCGCGACGGCGTGCCGCTCGCGACGGACGTCTACCTGCCCGCGGGGCCGGGGCCGTTCCCGGCCGTGCTCGTGCGCCTGCCCTACGACAAGAACGGCCGCTACTGCTTCATGCCGTTCATCGCCCGGCACGTCGTGGCGCGCGGCTACGCGTTCGTGCCACAGGACGTGCGCGGCAAGTTCCGCTCGGGCGGCGAACCGCTGGCGTTCGTGAACGAGGTGCCGGACGCCTACGACAGCATCGAGTGGATCACGCGGCAGCCGTGGTCGAACGGCGATGTCGGCATGTGGGGCGACAGCTACTACGGCTTCACGCAGTGGGCCGCCGTGGCCGCGCAGCATCCGGCGCTCAAGGCGATCGTCCCGCGCGTCACGATCGCCGACATCGACGGCTGGCTCGAGGGCGTCACGCCGCTCTACGGCGCGCACTACCTGGCCGAGTTCTGGACGGACGCCGCCACCAACGAGTGGGCCGTCGACTGGAGCCATCGCCCGCTCGCGGAGGTGTTCGACGAGGCGTTCGCGGCGATCGGGCGCCGCTCGGCCTCGTTCGACTACGTGCTCGCGCGCTCGCGCGGAGCGGCCCGCACGCCGCTCTTCCCGCCCGGCTCGCACCCGTTCGAGGTGCTGCGCATCCCCACGCTGCACGGCGTCGGATGGTTCGACAACATCACGCCGCCGCACATGCTCGACTACGAGGCGCTCGTGCGGAATCCGGCCACGGCGCCCTTCCAGTACCTGCACGCCGGGTCGACCGACCACGAGAACTACCAGCTCGAGCACGTGCCGATCCCCGCGTCGGCCGACCACGATGCGCACGACGACGCGCTCGAGCGCATGCTGCCGGGCTACATCGGCCCGGCGCTCGACTTCTTCGACGCGTTCCTGAGCGGCCGCAGCGACGCGGCGGCCGTGCCGCGCGTGCGCTGGCACCTGGCGGGCCCCGGCTGGCAGCAGTCGCCGGCCTGGCCGCCGCCCGGCGCCGCCGAGCTGCGCCTCTACCTCGGCGGCGCCGAGCGGGCCGGCGATGACGCCGACGGCGGCTCGCTGCTCTCCGAGCCGGGCGAGCCGGCGATCGCGGAGTGGACGCACGACCCGGCCGATCCGGTGCCCTCGACCATCGTGAACCCGTTCGCGCTGCTCTACGAGTACCCGGACGAGCGCTCCGTGGAGGCGCGGCCCGACGTGCTGACGTTCACCGCCCCGGCCGTCTCCGAGCCGCTCACGCTCGCGGGCCGCGTCGTCGCCCGGCTGGACGTGGCGAGCGACGCGCCGTCGCTGTTCCTGCACGTCAAGCTCGTCGACGTCCACCCCGGCGGGCGCGCGCACGCGCTGCTCTTCGGCCAGATCGTCCACCAGCCGGGCTCGGGCGCCACGGCCGAGGTCTACCTCGGCCACACGGGCTACCGCCTCGCGCCCGGCCACCGGCTGCGCCTGCACGTCGCGGCGAGCGACTTCCCGCTGTTCCTCCCCCACCCCGGCAGCGCCGACAACCCGTGGGATGCGACGACCACGCGGACGAACCGCCAGCGGCTCGCGACCGGCGGCACGGCTCCCTCCTACGTCAGCCTCACGGTGCTGCCCGCCGGCTCGCCAGACCCGGCGCCGGCGACTCCGGCGCGCCACTGACGGACTCAGAGCGAGAAGCCCCCGTCGGAGTCGATGACCTGGCCGGTCACCCAGGAAGCGTCGTCGAGGCAGAGGAGACCGATCAGGCGCGCCGCGTCCGCCGGCAGGCCCCAGCGGCCCGTCGGCATCAGATCGCGCACCTCGGCCGCCGTCGCAGCGTCCGCCCAGCCCGTGTCGGTCGGGCCGGGATTGACGGTGTTGACCGTGATGCCGCGGCCCATCAGGTGCGCCGCGAGCGTGCGCGTCATCTGGTGGATCGCGCC